>JAUZFY010000340.1 GCA_030840185.1 Microbacteriaceae bacterium
GGATTCTGAAGTCATGAGGCATCAACGCTACCGCGCCAGAACAGCCCCGCGGGTCTGGCAGCGGGTCGAGTAGCGAGCCTGCGAGGGTATCGAGACCCTTGCACGGTGACTCGGTCTCGATACGCGGCCTCGTCCCTCGGTCGCTACTCGACCCACAGAACCCCCACCCGTCCTCGTCCCCCGGTCGCTACTCGACCCACAGTGGCCACGCGTTCACCCGAGGATGGTCCGCACGATTAGCGCGAGATTGAGCGCCACGACGAGCACAGCGATCAGGGACAGAAGAAGGCGAACCGGGCGGCGGTTCGCATGTTCACCCATGACCGTGCGGTCGTTGGTCAGTCGCAGCAATGGGATCAGGGCAAAGGGGATACCGAAACTGAGGAACACCTGGCTGACAACGAGCGCCCAGGTCGGGTCGATCGCGAGCACAAGGATAACGAGGGCGGGAATGAGCGTCACGACTCGGCGGAGGAAGACCGGATAACGTCGCTTGAGCAGGCCGGCCATGATCGTGGCTCCCGCATAGCTTCCGACAGAGGTGGAGGCGAGGCCGGAGGCGAGCAGCCCGATGGCGAAGGCGAGAGCGATTCCGGAACCGAGGTCGGCCCGGATCGCGGCATGGGCGTTGATGATGCTGTCCGTATTGCCGACACCCCGCAGGTTTACCGCGGCGAGCAGAAGCATCCCGATGTTAACGACTCCTGCAATGCCGAGAGCGATTGCGACGTCCCACTTGGTGGCCCGAAGGAGACGCTTGCGCCGCAACGCCGTCTCGCCGCGGCCGTGTCGGTCTCGCACGAGTGCGGAGTGGACATAGATCGCGTGCGGCATCACAGTGGCGCCGAGCATGCTCGCCGCGAGCAGAACCGAGCCGGTCCCCTCGAACCGTGGAACGAGGCCTGCGACGACCGCGGCACCGTCCGGTGGTGTGACGAACAGCCCGGCAAGGAAGCCGATAGCGATGATCGCGAGCAGACCGATGATCACCGACTCAAACGGCCGTTGACCGTATCGGGACTGGAGTGCGAGGAGCGCCATCGATACCGCCCCGACGATGAGTCCACCGAAGACGAGCGGGAGCCCGAACAGCAGGTTGAGTGCGATGGCACCGCCGATGACCTCGGCGAGGTCGGTTGCGGCGGCCACCAGTTCCGCCTGCGCCCAGAACAGCCGTCGGCTCGCCGGTTTCAGCCGGTCGCCGAGCAATTCCGGCATTGTTCGGCCGCTGACCAGCCCAAGTTTTGCCGACTGGTACTGGATGAACGCCGCCATGAGATTGGCGGCAACGAGCACCCACACGAGCAGATAGCCGTATCGTGCGCCGCCCGTGAGATTCGCGGCGACGTTCCCCGGATCGACGTAGGCGATGGCCGCGACGAAGGCCGGGCCGAGCAGGACGAGCCCTCTCGCGACCGGGCGAACGGTGCCGACCGTTTTCGTCACATCCGAATCCTAAAGCGCGCCCGTCGCTCTTAGGAGTTTTTGCCCAGCAGCTCTGCGCGTACCAGGGGCATGAGCGCCCCGAACGCGAGCGAGCGATGACTGACCGCGTTCTTCGCGTCCGGCGTCAGTTCCGCCGCGGACACGTCGAATCCCGCGGGTTGGAACACCGGGTCGTAACCGAATCCGCCGACCCCGGCGGGTTCGGTTCGCACGCTACCCGGCCAGACGCCGAGCCGAACGTGCTCTCGTCCGCCGGGCACGACGAGAGCCGCAGCGCAGACGAACTCCGCACGCCGATCAATTTCGCCGGCCAGATTGTGCAGCAACAGTCTCAGGTTGTCGGTGTCGTCACGGGTTCCGGCGTAGCGCGCAGAGTGGATGCCCGGGGCGCCTCCAAGGGCCGCAGCGCTGATTCCCGAGTCGTCCGCGATCGCGGCAAGCCCGGTGTGCGCCGAAGCGGCCCTCGCCTTTATCAGGGCGTTCTCTTCGAAGGTCGAGCCATCTTCGACCGGTTCCGGACCGTCGTACGCGAGGAGCTCGATGCCGTCCAGCCGTGAACCGAGGATGCGGCGAAGTTCGGTCACCTTGTGCGCGTTGTGCGTCGCGAGCACCAGCGGCGCCGGCGGGGTCATCCGGCCAGGCTCTCGACCTGCAGTTTGGTGAGGTCGGCCGCACCGCCGAGTGCGAGATCGAGCAGCGAGTCGAGTTCGGCCCGATCGAACGGTGCACCCTCTGCCGTTCCTTGCACCTCCACGAACAGGCCACGGCCGGTGGCGACGACGTTCATGTCGGTCTCGGCGCGAACGTCCTCGGTGTACGCAAGGTCGAGCATCGGCACGCCGTCGATGATGCCGACAGAGACCGCCGAAACGCTGTCTATGAGCGGCTTGGCGTTCTGCCCGATGAATTTCTTGCGGCGACCCCACTCGATCGCGTCGGCGAGCGCAACGTACGCGCCGGTGATCGCGGCGGTGCGGGTGCCCCCGTCGGCCTGAAGCACGTCGCAGTCCAGCACAATCGTGTTCTCGCCGAGCGACTTGGTGTCAACGACCGCGCGGAGGCTGCGACCAATCAGCCGGGAAATTTCGTGCGTCCGTCCGCCGATCCTCCCCTTGACCGATTCGCGATCCATTCGGTCGTTGGTCGACCGGGGAAGCATCGAGTACTCGGCAGTCACCCAGCCCTTGCCCTTGCCTGCCATCCAGCGCGGAACGCCGTTGGTGAAGGATGCGGTGCAGAGCACCTTGGTCCGTCCGAACGAGATGAGCGCCGAGCCTTCGGCCTGGTCGCTCCAGCCCCGCTCGATAGTGACGGGCCGCAGCTGGTCGAGTTGGCGGCCGTCTCTGCGGGGTCCGGTTGTGGTGTCGCTCATGCGGTCAGGTCCTGTTCAGTGAGAGGCGGGAGATAGAGCGCGCCGGTTTCGACAAGCTCGACGTTGGAAATATCCGGCCCGAGGAAGCGGCGGACGAGGCCAGTGAACTCGGCCTTCGACCCTCCCGTTGCCTCGAAGACGTAGGTTGGCGGAATCGACGCGCCGTGCTCGATCCCGTGCTTGACCAGAGTGCGGTAGACGTCGAACGCCGTCTCCTCGGCGCTCGAGACGAGGGTGACCTCCTCTCCGATCACGTACTGGATGGCGGCGGACATCAGCGGGTAGTGGGTGCAGCCGAGAACGAGCGTGTCGATGTCCGCCGCCCTGAGCGGCTCGAGGTAACTCTCCGCCACCGCGAACAGATCCGGCCCGCTCGTGACGCCGGCCTCGACGAATTCGACGAACCGCGGGCATGACCCGGTGAAGATTGACAGCTGCGGCGCCGCGGCGAAGGCGTCCTCGTAGGCATTCGACGAAATTGTGCCGACTGTTCCGATGACGCCGACCCGACCGTTGCGGGTCTGGCGCACAGCCGCGCGGACCGCAGGCTGGATGACCTCGATGACGGGAATGCCGAGGGCCGTCGTGTAGCGCTCCCTCGCGTCTCTCAGCGTGGCGGACGACGCGGTGTTGCAGGCGATGACGAGCATCTTGACGCCCTGCGCCACGAGGTCATCGAGCACCTCGAGGGTGTACCGGCGCACATCCGCGATGGGCTTGGGACCGTACGGTGAGTGCGCGGTGTCCCCGACGTAGAGGATGGATTCGTTCGGCAACTGGTCGATTACCGCCCGCGCGACGGTGAGCCCGCCGACACCTGAGTCGAAGATTCCGATCGGCGCGTCATTCACGAAGGTCGAGTTTAGTGCTCGGCCGCCGAGAGACGGCGACCGAAAACCCTCCCCCCGGGGCCCCAGCGGACAAGAAATGCTCCTCCCGACACCCACGAACGTGCAACGTGTCCACTGAGAGACAGGGTCCTGAACGGCGTCGATCCGGGAACTCCGAAGCCGGTCCCTGTGCACAGA
>JAUZFY010000151.1 GCA_030840185.1 Microbacteriaceae bacterium
CGTAGAATCTAGCGAGGATCTCTCATGACGGAGGAAAGGCGACACATGAGTTCTGGGCCCGGCGACAACCTGCACCTGAACCGATCTCAGTAAGCGAACACGCGCAAGGACATCCGCACGCTCACCGGCCTGTCCCGGGTGACCGTCTCGCAGCGGGTCGACGCCCTCATGGAGGCCCGGTTGGTCACGGAGTCCGGTGAGGGCGACGCGACAGGCGGAAGGCGGCCGAGCAGACTCGTATTCGATGTCAACCACTCGGCAGTCGCCGTGGCGACCGTCAACACTGCCCACTCGCAGGTTGCCGTCACCGACTTGCAGGGGAGAATTCTCGCAAGTGACACGGTCAACGTTCCCATCGTCTCGGGGCCGGAGCGCGTTCTCAGCGCTCTCTCCGCCGCTATGACCCGGCTATTGCAGGACGCCGGAGTGGAAATCTCGCGGCTGTGCGGCGCCGGCATCTCGGTGCCCGGTCCGATCGACCCACAGACGCACCGCCCGTCACAGCCGCCGATCATGCCTGGCTGGGATGGCTACCCAATCGCGGACCACCTCAGCGAGGCATTCCCGGTACCGATTTTCGTTGAAAATGACGCCGACGCAATGGCCCTCGGCGAACAATCCACGGCCTACCAGAACTCGTCCTCAGTCTGCCTCGTCAAGGTGTCGACCGGAATCGGGGCCGGCCTTGTCATCAACGGCGCGGTCTACCACGGCATCGACGGCGGAGCCGGCGACATCGGTCACATCCGGCTCGCGGGCGAAAATGCGCTGTGCCAGTGCGGCTCGCGCGGCTGTCTCGCTGCAGTCGCGAGCGGCCGCGCCATCGCCATGAAGCTCACCGAACGTGGCATCCAGGCCAACTCCGGTCGTGACGTGCGTGATCTGCTCGTATCCGGCCAGGTCGACGCGATCGCGCTCACCCACGAGGCCGGGCAGCGCATCGGTGAGGTGATGGCGACCGTCATTTCCATGGTCAACCCCGGCGTTCTCGTGTTGAGTGGTGATCTGGCATCTACGTCCCTCATTGGCGGCCTGCGCGAGACGCTTTACCCCCGTTCGCTTTCCCGGGCAACACGCAACCTCGACATTCGACTATCCACCCTTGGCGACGAGGCCGGTCTCATCGGAATGACTCGCATCGTGGCAGACAGCCTGTTCTCCGCAAACGCGATCAACGCCCGGCTGGGCTGATGGTCGGGGAAGTCACACCGGTTCGGGTCGGCCTGGTCGGCGCCGGCCAATGGGCCAGCACCATGCACGCCCCGCTTCACTCAAGCGGTCGAGGCACTGTCCTGAGCGGCGTCTGGAGTGCGACCCGCGAGCGGGCACTCATCCTGGCCCGGCGGCACGGGGTGCCGGCCTTCGACACCTACGAACAACTGCTCGACGCGTCCGAAGCCGTGGACTTCGCAGTGCCGCCCGCCGTGCAGGGAGACCTCGCCGTTCGGGCCGCGGAAGCCGGCAAGGCACTCATGCTCGAGAAGCCGCTCGCCGCGACCCTGGCCAAGGCCGAAGAACTGGTCTCCGCGATCGAGAAGGCCGGGGTTGCCACCATCGTGGTGTTTACCAAGCGGTTCCATCCGCGCACTCGCACCTTCCTCGCCGAGGCCGCCGCCCTCAGGGACAGCTCGCCGACGATCGCGGTCACTGCTCGCTATGTGCACGGCGGCTTCCTTGCGACCGGGTTCCTCGGCGAGTCGGAGCGAACGGGATGGCGGGATGAGCTCGGCGTGCTGTTCGATCTCGGCCCGCACCTGCTCGACCTCGTCGAAGCCGCCGCCGGACCGATCCACACCATTAGCGCGTCGGGAAACCCGCGCGAGGCGGTGACTCTCGCAACCACCCACGCGGACGGTGTCGCCGGCCAGCTTCTTCTGTCGGGCCGCGTGACCGTTCCGAACGTCCTCACCGATGTCGACCTATTTACACACGCCGCCCGCCTCGCGTACAACACCGTCGACATGGATAACAACGAGGCCTGGCCCTCTCTCGTCTCCGAGTTCGCCTCGGCCGTGCGATCAAGGACTCCCGTGACCGTGGATGCCGTCCGGGCGCTAGCCATTCAGCGGCTTGTCGAGGCGGCGCGCTTGTCGCTCGTCGAGAACCGTCCGGTGACCTGCTCCGAGTTCTGAGAGTGTCAACGCCCCGCTGCCGCCAGATTTTGCTACTGCACCTGCAGCACGTAGGCGCGCAGGTCGTTCAGCGTCTGAATCATGTGGTTGTCCATCGCCAGTCGCGCGTGTTCCGGGTCGCCCGCCTCGAGGGCTTCGACGATGGCCGCGTGCGCCTCGATCGCATTCGCCTGGATCTGCACCACGCGGGAGGTTTGAGTGCGCCTCTCCGCGAGGATGCGCGATAGCGGCTCGAACAACACGGCGAGAAATATGTTGCCCGAGGCGTGCAGAATCACATCGTGGAAGGCGAGGTCGGCCTCGACGAAGCTGCCGACATCGTTCGTTGCGTGTGAGGACTTCATCGCGGCGAGGTGCTCCCGAGCCGCAGTCAGCTCCTCGGCGGAGATGCGGGTGGCGGCCAGTTCCGCGGCACCTGCCTCGAGCATGCGTCGCAGCTCGATCAACTGGAGTGACGCGGCGACGTCGTTCTGACCGTTGGACGTCGCGCGCAGAACGGCCTCCATCGATGTCCAGCGGTTGAGAGGGTTCACGAAGGTGCCGCGGCCTCGCTCAATTCGCGCGACGCCCATCGCCTCGAGAGTCTTGACGGCCTCCCGAACTGTCATGCGGCTCACGTCGTGGCGCACGACCAGCTCTTGCTCGCCCGGCAGAGTGTCGCCTGGGGCGAATTCTCCTTCGATGATCCGCGTGAGCAAGTTGTCGGAAATCATCCCGACCAGTGATTGACGGACCACAGCGAGCTCCGGACTGTTGAGTGTCGCAAATGCAAATGACGGAAATATAAGATGTCTGACGTACCCAGTTTAACCTGAGAATTCGCTAACTCTTCATTATCACTCCGGTCGAGAGACCTCATCGAAAGATCGAGCCATGTCGCATTCCACGCCCCCCGCACCGAACCCAACCGCCAAGGTCGTCTCCGTCCTCGGCCTCGGCGCGATGGGCCTGCCAATGGCGACGCGCCTGTCAACCCAGTTCACGGTGCACGGTTTCGACATCAACGCAACCCGACGGCAGGCCGCGGCCGAAGCCGGGATTGTCCCGTTCGAGAGTGCCCGGGCGGCGGCCGCGGCATCCGATGTTCTGCTTCTCGCGGTGCGGAATGCACAGCAAATGGAATCTTCGCTCTTCGGTGACGAGGGCGTGGTCTCGGTGCTGCGGCCCGGATGCGTCGTCGTGCTTACGAGCACCGTGGGCACCGGCGCGATCCCCGAAATCGCCGGGCGGCTCGCGTCCGCCGGCATCGCATTTGTGGATGCGCCGCTCTCGGGCGGCCCCGCCCGGGCCGGTTCCGGCGACCTCCTGATCGTGGTCGGCGCGGAACCGCATGCGCTGGAGCTTGCGCGTCCGGTGCTTGAGTACCTCGCATCCACTCTGTCCATCGTCGGTGATGCACCAGGAGACGGTCAGGCCCTCAAGACCGTGAATCAGCTGCTGTGCGGGGTGCACATCGCGGCCGCCGCCGAGGCGCTGGCCCTCGCGGACGCCCTCGGGCTCGACCGCGAGAAGGCGTTTGCGGCGCTCGAAGTGGGAGCCGCGGGCTCGTTCATGCTCTCCAACCGCGGACCCCGCATGCTTCGCGCCTACGACGACGAGGAGGTGGAGGTCCTCAGCCGACTCGACATCTTCGTGAAGGACATGGGAATCGTTGGCGACGCAGTGCGGTCGGTCGGCCTGCCGTCGCCCCTCGCCGCCTCGGCCGAACAGCTCTATCTGATCGCGCAGGCGCAGGGGCTGGGTACTGCCGACGACTCCGCCGTGATCCGCGCCATCGCGCCGGTTCGCCGCTCGACGTCGGACTAGTCCGGTCTGCGGGTCGCTGTCCGTCTCGGCCTGGGGTGATCAAGGCGGGCGCGGATCAAGGCCGGTCGGATAAGGGCCGGGCGGCCAAGGCTTATGCCGATCCAAGGCCGAGCGGCATCCCGACAAATGGTGAGTCGGTAGGATTGGTCATCTGACGTCTATCGTCATACCTCCCCCACGCGACACGCGACACACCGAGCGGCAGCACTCCCCCGTTCAAGCCAAGGA
>JAUZFY010000019.1 GCA_030840185.1 Microbacteriaceae bacterium
ATCGCTGTAGATGAGGATGCGGTCGGGCAAGACCTCAAGGCGCTCGCCGATGCCCTCGATGAGGAGAGCGACTTCGGCGTTGCGTTCCGATCCAAACCTCACCTCGGCCACCTCCCTCGTGGAGTAGGCGCGGATCAGCTGGGCCGGTGAGCCCTCGGCCATGATGGCGCCCTTGTCCACGACGACGAGTCGGTCGCACAGCTGCTCGGCCTCGTCCATGTAGTGGGTGGTCAGCACGAGCGTCGTGCCCTGCTCCTTGAGCCGAAACAGCCGGTCCCACAGGATGTGCCGAGCCTGAGGGTCCAACCCGGTGGTCGGCTCGTCGAGCAGCAGGATGCGGGGGTCGTTCATGAGCGACCGCGCGATGGTCAGGCGCCGTTTCATCCCGCCGGAGAGATCATCGACCTTGGACTTCTTGCGATCGGACAACTGAGCGAACTCGAGCAGTTCGTCGGCCTTGCGACCGCAATCGGCGAGACTCATGCCGAAGTAGCGACCGTAGACGATGAGGTTGTCGCGCACTCGGAGTTCCTGGTCGAGATTGTCCTGCTGCGGGACGACCCCGAGTTGCGAACGAATCTCCGGACCGTGGTCGTTGGGATCGAGACCCAGGATGTCCAGGTCGCCGCTGGTTCGCGTCGAGACCGCGCCGACCATCCGCATCGTCGTCGACTTGCCGGCGCCGTTCGGACCGAGCAGGCCGAACGATTCGCCGGGCTCGACTTCGAAGGAGATGCCGTCGACGGCGGCAAGCTCCTTGTACTTCTTGGTCAGAAGCCTGGCCGCAATGACAGGGGAGGACACGGGAACTTACCCTAGCCACTACCCGGGACACGCGCGAGTGTCCCGACAAAAGTCAACCCACGTTGACAGATGGGAACACTGTCAACTACGGTTGACAGCATGTCAGACGCCCTCCACTCCCTCACCGCACAGGCGGGAGATGACAACCCGCTCACGGCGCTTCGTGCCGTCAGCGAAATGCGCACGGAGCTCGATCGTTACGAAGCTACGCTCGTTCGGAGAGCTCGGAATCTAGGCATGGGATGGCAGATGATCGCCACCGCCCTCGGAGTTTCCCGGCAAGCCGTCCACAAGAAGTACGGGCGTCGGTAGACAGCTACGTCGCGGGGAGTACTGGCTCCCACCCTCGGCACGAAAGACTAAAGGAATCATGAGCACCCCCACTCAAGCACCACGTGCCCGTTCGCCGTTCACCCGATTGAAGAAAGACGACGGGCCGCGCGCGAGCTTCACCCAACTGCTGCCATACCTGCTCCAACACAAGCGGGTTCTCGGCGTAGTCATCGCGTTGAGCGTGCTCGGCGCCGCAGCCTCCCTCGCCCAGCCTCTTCTGGTGAGTCAGGTCATTACGAAGGTGCAGAAGGGCGAAATTCTCGGCTCCCTCGTCTGGCTGCTCGTCGGTCTGGTCGTGCTCTCGGCCGTGTTGAGCGGGGTGCAGCACTATCTCCTTCAGCGCACCGGCACGAGCGTCGTGCTCTCGGCCCGCCGGCAACTGGTTCGTCGGATGCTTCGGCTGCCGATCAGTGAATTCGATACCCGTCGCACCGGCGACCTCGTCTCCCGCGTCGGCTCTGACACCACGCTGCTGTACGCCGTGCTCACCCAGGGGCTCGTGGATGCCGTCGGCGGTGCCCTGATCTTCATCGGCGCACTCATCGCCATGCTCGTCATCGACCCAGTACTGCTCGGCCTCACCGTTCTGGTGATCGCCGTCTCGGTCGTGACCGTCGTCGGGTTGTCTGGCCGCATTCGGGTGGCCAGTCGCAAGCAGCAGGAGCGGGTGGGTGACCTCGCCGCTTCCGTGGAACGCGCGCTCGGCGCCATCCGCACCGTTCGGGCCTCGAACGCCACCGACCGCGAGACCGCCGCGATCGAGAAGGATGCCCACGGCGCGTGGGAGATGGGAATCAGCGTCGCGAAGATTTCCTCGCTCGTCGTGCCGATTGCCGGGATCGCGCTTCAGGTGTCCCTGCTCGTCGTGCTCGGCGTCGGCGGGTACCGCGTCGCAAGCGGGGCCATCACCATCGCGAACCTCGTCGCCTTCATCTTCTTCCTGTTCATGCTGATCATGCCGCTCGGTCAGGCCTTCGGCGCAATCACCTCGGTGAACCAGGCGCTCGGCGCACTCGGCCGCATCCAGGAGATCGTCTCGCTGCCAAGCGAGAACGAACTGGACGGCGCAATCGAACCGGCCGCGCCCATCCTCACCGACTCGGCGATCGCCTTCGAGAACGTCGTGTTCACCTACCCGGAGGCCGCGCGAAAGCCCGGCGGCGACACGGACACCGACACCGAACGCAAGGACCTCACGGTGCTCCACGGGGTCTCCTTCGCCGCACCACGCGGTCAGCGCACCGCACTCGTCGGCCCGTCCGGCGCGGGCAAGAGCACCATCCTCGCGCTCATCGAGCGCTTCTACGACCCGACGGATGGCGTCGTCAGACTCGGCGGCCTCGACATCCGTGGCCTCGACCGGGAGGCGCTCCGCGCGCAGATCGGCTACGTGGAGCAGGATGCACCCGTGCTCGCCGGCTCGCTGCGGGACAACCTGACACTCGGCGCCCCGGATGCGACGGATGAGCAGTGCATTCAGGTGCTGCATGACGTGAACCTCACCCAGGTGCTCGAGCGCAACGAAAAGGGTCTGGACGCGCCGGTGGGCGAGGAGGGTGTCATGCTCTCCGGTGGCGAACGGCAGCGCCTCGCGATCGCCCGCACCCTGCTGGCCGCCCCACCGATCCTGCTGCTCGACGAATCGACCTCCTCGCTCGACGGCCTCAACGAGCAGCTCCTGCGTGAGGCGATCGATGCGGTCGCGGAGAATCGCACCCTCATGGTGATCGCCCACCGGCTCTCCACGGTCGTGGACTCCGACCAGATTGTCGTTCTCGAACACGGTCGCGTCGTCGGCAGTGGCACGCACTCCGAACTGGTGAAGAGCACGCCGCTCTATAAGGAACTCGCCAAACACCAGCTGCTGGTCTGATCCTCGACTTGCGTCCCGCGCAGCGCTAGCGTCAAGACTGACGAAGGGCCAACAATGTCCGCTGGAACGAAGGACGACCCGTGGCGGCTGACCACGCCACCGGGAACGTCGGAATACGTCATGTGGTCGGATGACTCGGCCGACCCGCCGACTCTGGTCTGCCAGGTCGGCTCGACCACGCTCAAATACCATCTGTCGGCCATCGACGATCTGCATGCCTGGCTGGTTGAGCAGGCCGACTGGGTGCCACTCGGTGCGGCCGACGAGCTGAAGCCCGCGGCCGAGGGAACCGTCGAGGCCTGGGGCCGCTCCGCCGACAACCCCGTTGGCGGCTGGTACGGCCTGCGAAAGGGCTATCGCGGTCGATTCGGCATGTATCTTCCGCCGCTGCTCGAACAGCTGGGTCTCGCGGAGCTCACCCACGACGCCCGCAACAACCGGATGCGCGCCCGCTAGCCAGCTCGGTACTTACTCAAAACGCAGGAGATTCACCACTTAGCGTTGCCATTCCGGCGCAAAACGGTGTCGAGGTGGTGATTCTCCTGCATTTTCGGTGCGCGGCCGGCGGTCAAACGTCGCGCGGGCGGGGAGGTGAGGAGCGCGCAATCAGGCGAGCGCCCACATCGCCACCGCGGCGGTCGCGGCCACGTTGAGCGAGTCGATTCCGTGCGCCATCGGGATCTGCACAATCGTGTCGGCGGCGTCGAGCGCCTCGGTGGTGAGTCCATCCCCCTCGGCACCAAGCACGAGTGCGAGCTTCTGCGGCGCGTCGAAGTCACGCAGGCTCACCGCATCCGGGCTGAGGGCGAGGGCGGCAATCTGGAACCCGGATGCCGCGAGCAGCCGCCTGGTCGAGGCCCAGTCCCCCAGTCGAGTCCACGGCACCTGCAGCACCGTTCCCATCGAGACGCGGATCGCCCGGCGGTAGAACGGGTCCGAGCACCGCGGCGTGACGAAAACGGCGTCCGCCCCGATTGCGCCGACCGACCGGAAGATCGCGCCGACATTGGTCGGGTCGGCGACGTTCTCGAGGATGATCACCCGGCTCGCCCCGACGAGGAGCGACTCCGGGGTGGGCAACGCCGGCCGGTGCATCGCGGCGATGAGACCGCGGTGCAGGAGGTAACCGGTCAGCTCCTCGAGCAGCCCCGAGGGGCCGGAGAACACGGGAATATCCCGGCCGTCGAGCAGTTCGAGCGCCTCGTCGACCGACCCGCCGAGGGCTAGTACCGATCGCGGCTCATGCCCGGCCCGCAGCGCGCGCTCCAGCACGAGGGCCGACTCGGCGATGTACAGGCCATGCTCGGTGCCGCTGGCCTTCTTGAGCGCCACGTCCGTACGGTGCGAGAACTCGGCGAGCCGGGGATCGTGCAGGTCGGTGATCTCGATCACGGTCACGGGGTCGGCCCTCCCGCGACACGAGCCGACCGAACACCGCTACGCACCGGGACTCGGTGTGAGCGCGTACTTCGTCTCGAGATACTCCATAATTCCCTCGGAGCCGCCCTCGCGGCCGAGCCCAGACTGCTTCACTCCGCCGAACGGCGCGGCCGCATTGGAGACCACCCCGACGTTGATGCCGATCATCCCGGTCTGGACGCTCTCGATCAGCCGCTGGGCGCGCGCGAGATCCTGGGTGAACGCGTAGCTCACGAGACCGTATTGGGTGTCGTTGGCCTTCGCTACGGCGTCGGCCTCGTCGGAGAAGGTCACGATCGACAGCACCGGCCCGAAGATCTCCTCGCGCAGGATGTCGCTTCCTGGCGCCACCCCGGTAACGACGGTGGGCTCAAAGAAGGTTCCCGCCCCGCCGACCGCCGAGCCTCCGGTCAGCACCGTCGCCCCTCGGGACACCGCGTCCCGAACGAGGGAGTCCGCCTTCGACACCGCCCCCTCGTTGATGAGAGGGCCGATCGTGACTCCGTCTTCCGTCCCCCGACCGACCTTGAGTTCCCTCACGCGGGCGGTCACCCGGGCGGCGAAGTCCTCGGCAACCGAGGCGTGAACAATGAACCGATTCGCCGCCGTGCAGGCCTGTCCGATGTTGCGGAACTTGGCCAGCATTGCCCCGTCAACGGCCTTGTCGAGGTCGGCGTCTTCGAAGACGAGGAACGG
>JAUZFY010000050.1 GCA_030840185.1 Microbacteriaceae bacterium
CGCCGCCCTTGGTCGCGACGACATTGCCGATGGCGAGGGCGACGAAGATCACGATCACGAGGATCTGGAACGCCATTAGCGCGAAGTTCGCCTTCTCGGCCACCTTGATGCCGAGCACGTTCAGCACGGTCGTCGTTGCGATGAAGGCGACGATCCAGATCCAGTTCGGAACCGCCGGGAATTGAGCGTGAAGGTAGGAGGCGCCGATGAGCCAGATGACCATCGGCAGGAACAGGTAGTCGAGCAGCACGGCCCAGCCCACGAGGAAGCCGACGCGGGAATCGATCGCCTTGCGCACGTAGGAATACGCGGAGCCGGCGACGGGATAGGCGGCGGCCATCCGTCCGTAGCTCGAGGCGGTGAACAGCATCGCCACGAGTGCGAGGAGGTAGGCCGACGAACTCGCCCCTCCCGTTGCCGACGCGATGATGCCGAAAATGCCGAGCACGATGATCGGGGTCATGTATGCGAGCCCGAACAGCACGAGCGATGGAAGCTTGAGCGTTCGAGTGAGCGGGTTGGCGAGGGGAGGAACGGTTGTCGTCATGAGAGCCTTTACTCGGGGTCGGCGGAGCGAGGATGCCAGCGATCGGGTTCGAGTCGCCCGCGGTACAACGGAAGTTCGATGGGGTGGTCGGTGGGCCGGAACTGCTCCCATACTCGGTTGAGCCCGGCTGTGCCGAGGGCGCGCACACGGGAGACGTCATCGAAATCGATCACGTGGCTGAGGGTGGCTGGGGCGTCATTCGCCCACTCCTCGATCACGCGTCCCTCGGCATCGACCACGATGCTTCGCCCCATGCCCACCGGGCCGGCGCAGTTCACGCTTACGGTGACCACCTGGTTGACGATGGAGTTGGCGCGAGCGAGCACGAGCTCCTGTTCGCGATCGGGGGTCGTGGTCTTGACGATATTGAGCACCACCTCGGCGCCCATCCAGGCGAGATGCCGCGTGAGCTCCGGGAACCAGGCGTCGTAGCAGATCGAGAGCCCGAGCCGGCCGATGGCCGGGATGTCGAAGACGACGAAGTCACTGCCGGGCTCGTACGGCTCGTAGGGCCGCCACGGAAACATCTTGCGGTAGCTTGCGACCCGCTCGCCGGCGGGGGAGTAGACCACCGCGGTGTTGAAAAGCTCGCCGTTCGGGCCAAGTTCGCAGACACTGCCGGGCAGCAGCCAGATGTCGAGTTCCGCAGCCAGCGCGCGAAGTCGGTCGTCGAGGGCGCCATCGAGCGGCCGCGCCGATGCGAGGAGGTGCGCGTTCCGAGTCTCGGGCGACCCGAGCTCGGAGCCGAAGAGGTGCAGTTCCGGGTAGACCACGATGCGTGGGTTCGACGACTCTCGGGAGGCGATCCCGCGCACCTCGGCTTCGAAGGCGTCGAACGGTTCCCCGATTTCTCGAGGCGGCGCCTGCACCGCGACAACGGACAGCATGCGGCTCATCGGTGACCTTCCGTCAGGGCGTGTGCCTAAAGTAGTTCATTCTGATCAGTTCAGGCTAGTGCCGATTTATGCTGGGGGAGTGAGCGATGCTACGACGAAGCGCAGGCCGGGGCATCCCGCCCTCGTCGACCCGGCTGTGGCGCGGATCACCCGACTGACGGCGATCGACACGGTCCGAGCCAGAATCGCCCTGGCCATCTCTCTCGGATTGATGGCGGCGGGGGATCGCCTGCCGAGCGAGAGGGAGTTGGCGCACGCGCTCGCCGTGAGCCAGATAACCGCGAGGAGAGCGCTTGTCAGCCTCACAGAGGAGGGCATCCTCACTCGCCGCCCGGGCCGAGGCGGCGGGACCTTCGTGGCCCAATCTCCGCCGGTGCGACTTCCCCTCACCGAAAGCTACCTCGCCGACGGCGACGAAGTGCACGCGCTCATCGACCGTCGCGTGCTGCTCGAGATCGCGGTGAGCCACTATGCGGCGCTGACTGCCACCGACGCCGACCTGACCGCGATGCGCGCAGCGATCGAGCTGATGTCCACGGCCGCCGACTGGGCTGCCTATCATGCCGCAGACGAGCAGTTCCATCTAGCCGTCGCGGCCGCGAGCGCGCTTGAGTTCGCGCAGGCGCCCTACGCCTCGGCCCTGACCGATCTCTACCGATACTTCCTGCCGTACCCGATCGCCTACCTCCATGGCGTAAATGACGACCATGCGGCCCTCGTCGAGGCGATTACCCGTCGGGATCCCGCCGCCGCCGCCGAGATCGCCCGGCAGCACGTGAGCGCGCTGCACCTGTCGATGTTCCCGTCGCTCGCGCCCGCGGAGTGACGCAGCCGGCTACGGCGCGTCACGGGACGAAATCGCAGCTTCCCGGGGTCGGGGAACCGCCGAAGTTGTCTCTTCGGAGGGTGGCGCTTGTCCGAAAGCGCCCGGGGATGGCAGATTCCGGGGCGGCCGTCCCGTTTATCGATGAACGCCGTCCCGTTTATCGATGAAACGTCGTGGCGATCGGCGTCAGGGGACGAAATCGCAGCTTCCCGGGGTCGGGGAACCGCCGAAGTTGTCTCTTCGGAGGGTGGCGCTTGTCCGAAAGCGCCCGGGGATGGCAGATTCCGGGGCGGCAGTCCCGTTTATCGATGAACGCCGTCCCGTTTATCGATGAACGTCGTGGCGATTCGCGTTGGGGGACGAAATCGCAGCTTCCTGGGGTCGGGGAACCGCCGAAGTTGTCCCTTCGGAGGCGTCTCGGCACCGTGAGACGCACCTGACTTAGATCGTCGCGAAAGCGCGCACGGGAAACGTTCCGAAGGAGGAGATCCTCGGCGGTGCCGCGGTGAAGGTGGCGCCCGTCGGCGGAAGCTGCTCGAGCCCGGTGAGGTGCTCAACAATCGGGATGCCGGCGGCAAGCAGGAGCGTGTGCGCGGGCCTCCGACCCCCGCTGGTCTGGTCCGTGTTGTCGATGTTCACCGAGTCGATGCCCACCAGGCGTGCCTTCCGGTCGACGAGGAATCGCGCCGCCGCTTCGGTGAGGTACGGGGCGTCGTCGGCGTAGCTGGCTGTGCCCCAGGCCGCGTCGCCGCCGGTGTGCAGCAGGACCGCTCGGCCGGCGACGTCGAGGGCGGCGAGTGAACCGATGTCGACGGCACGATCTTTGCTGCCGACGGTGCGGACGACGACAGCGTCAAGCAGGGCAAAGGAGGAGAGCGGCAATTCCGCCAAATCGGTCCCGTCGGCGTAGCGGTGGTACGGACTGTCGATGTAGGTGCCCGTGTTGCCGACCATGCTGATGCGGTCGATCGTGAACTGGGTGCCCTCCGCGTAGACGGCGCGACTGGCTTCCCTCGCCAGGTGGGGCGAGATCTCGGGCGCGGGCAGACCAGGGTAGGTCGTCATCCCCGCGACGATCGGGTGGCTGAGCTCAACCAATCGCGCGCCCGACGACGGCCGCCGTTCGGGGGTGGAGTCGCTTGGACCGCCCCGGGTGCCCTTGTGCGGCTCCGCAAATACCCGCATCCCGTCGAGGCGCACCTCTTCGGTCATCAACAGTCCCAATGATTTAACGAACAGGGCGGCCACTAGGTCTTCGGTGACATCGGCGGAGGGGACGTCAACGCGAAATTTCTCGGCGAGCAGGCCGCCCCCGTTGATGAAGGTCACCTTCGCGTCGAACTGCGCCCGATATTGTTTCTCACTGTTCGTCATCGGCTCATGATGCACCAAATCGGCCCGATGCGTGTGTCAGGCTGGTCGGATGACCGCGCGGGCCAGGGCCACCACTCGGGCGGTGTGTTGCGCGATCGCCATGGCGCTCGTCGTGTTGTACATCTCGGTCGATGTCCTGCTCCAACTGCTTCCACCGCACTACTCCGTGGTAAGCGACGCCGAGAGCGACCTCGCGGTCGGCCCGTTCGGCTGGGCCATGCAAGTCAATTTCGCGGCGCGCGCGGTGATGAGCGGATGTGTCGTTGTCGCCGTTCTGCTTACCGGGCCGTCATCCCGCCGGCGCACGGCCGGAGCGGTTCTGCTCGGCATCGCCGGGTTGTGCTCGGCCGCCCTCGTTTTTTTCGCCACCGATGTGAATCGCGTGGGCGAATTCGGCATGCAGCCCCGCACCGCGGTCGGCACAGTTCACGTCGTCTTCGCGACCACCGGATTCGTCACGGTGCTCGCCGCGCTCGTGCTGCTGACGCTGTGGCTCGGTGAGGTGCTTCGGACGCACCGTACCGCGACCGCGTTTCTCGTTCTGGCGTGCGTCGGGCTGCTGTTCCTCGCCGCGAGCCTCGCTTTTGCGCCGAGAGTGGTCGGCCTCGCGGAACGGAGCTGCCTCGCCGGCATCCTCGGCTGGGCGTTCGCGGTCGCGGCGGGCCTACGCACGCAGCGTTAGCGCGGCACTTTCAGCCAGGTCATGCCGCGCAGTTCGATGCAGACGCTGTCGGGCTCTTGCACGACGACCATCAGCACGTCGTCGCACTGCGAGCAGCGCACGACGTGGCCGGCCGGGTCGGGGTAGACCATGGCGCGGGCGAGTTCCGACACGTCGCCACAGCCGAGGCAGCGGGCCGATGCCGTGGTGAGGTCAACGGCGAACAGCTCGGAGAGCGGCCCCGCGAGGGAGTTGCCGTCGACGTGTTCACTCATCAGGCCCCTCCGAACCGTTCGGTCTTCACCTTGTGCGGATCGTGGCCGAGAGCTACGAGAGCCCTCGCGACCGTCTCAACGAAGCCGGTGGGCCCGCAGACGAAGACTGCCGGCGACAGGGACGCCGGGAATGCGGATTCGGCGAGGTCGTCGACCGTGATGCGTCCGGGCGAGCGGCCCCAACCCTCTGGGGTCACGCGGGTGTACAGCCAGGTGACGTCGAGTCCGGGAGTGGGCGTGTCGAGCTCGGAACGGAAGAACGCGTCATCCGGGCTGCGAACGGAGTAGAGCAGCCGGAATGGAGCGTCGCTTCCGCTCGCAGTGCGCGAGCGAATCATGGCCATGAGCGGAACGATCCCGGACCCGCCGCCGATGAGTTGCACGGCGCCGGGGAGCGACGGGGTCCAGACGAACCAGCCCCCGAGCGGCCCACGGAGTTCGAGTTGGTCCCCGGGCCGCAACTCATCGACGAGATAGGGCGACACTTCGCCGGTGGGGAGGCGGTCGACCGCGAGCTCCACCCGGTCGCCGTCGCTTACGGACGCGATCGAGTATGACCGCACGGCCTGGTAACCATCCGCGGCGGTGAGGCGCAGATCGGCGTGCTGGCCGGCAATGTTGCCACCCCAGCCGGGCACGTCGAGCACGATGCTGCGGCCGGTCGGAGACTCCGTCTTCGTGGAGACAACCACACCGGCGTGCCACAGCCCGACGCGGTGGGGGACGGCATCGCGAGTCTCGCGTTCGCTTAGCGTGCTCACCAGTAGCGCTGTTCGAGCCACGGGTCGCCGTACATGTTGTAGCCGTTCTGCTCCCAGAATCCGGGCTGGTCCGCGGGCATCATCTCGAGGCTCCGGATCCACTTGGCGCTCTTCCAGAAATACAGGTGCGGGACGAGCAGTCGGGCCGGGCCGCCGTGCTCCGGGTCGAGCGGTTCGCCGTCGAACTCGAAGGCGATCCAGGCCTTGCCGCCTAACAGATCGGCGAGCGGAATGTTCGTGGTGTACCCGCCGTAGCAGTGCGCCATCACAAATCCATCGGTGGTCTCGATGTCGGCGAAGAGCGTGTCGAGCGAGACTCCGCGCCAGCTGGTGCCGAACTTCGACCACCGGGTCACACAGTGGATGTCGGTGTCGATGTCCTCGATCGGCAGCGCGTGGATCTCGTCCCAGTTCCACGTGTGAAGGGTCGCGTCATCCGTGCGGATGCTGAACTGCCAGTCCGCGGTGTCGATGTCCGGCGTCGGGCCGGCGGACAGCACAGGAAAGTCGGCCGTGAGGTACTGGCCGGGCGGGAGGTCCGGTGTGTGATCGCGTCCGCGGCCGGTGAAACCGCGAGAGATGACTGCCATGAGGTGCTCCTTCGGGTCAGGTTCAAGAATAGCGACAGGGACCCCGCGCGGCGGAACGCCGTAGGCTAATTTCATGCCTGCCCTTGCCCTCGGAATCCCGAGCATTCGCCGTGATCCGGCTCAGAAGCCGTCGGTGACCGGCCGTCCGGATGCGCCCGGGCTTGTCGACCGGTTCGGGCGGACCGCGAGGGACCTTCGGGTCTCCGTCACGGAAAAATGTTCGTTGCGCTGCACCTACTGCATGCCCGAACAGGGCCTGCCCGCGATCGCCAGGGAGAATCTGCTCACCGCGACCGAGATCGCGCGCCTCGTCGGAATCGCCGTCCGCGATCTCGGGGTGCGCGACATCCGCTTCACCGGCGGCGAACCGCTCATGCGGGCTGACCTCGCCGAAATCATCCGTCGGTCCGCCGCGGTCGCCGCCGGGGCATCCATCTCGATGACAACCAACGGCATCGGTCTCGACCACCGCATCCACGAACTCGTCGATGCCGGCCTGACCCGCATCAACATCTCGCTCGACACCGTCGACCGTGACCACTTCGCCAGGCTCACCCGCCGCGATCGCCTCCCCGCCGTGTTCGCTGGCATCGAAGCGGCAAAGGCCGCCGGGCTCACCCCCCTGAAGATCAACGCGGTGCTCATGCGTGACACCCTCGGCGGGGCGACCGACCTGCTTGAGTGGTCGGTGGCCAACGGCGTGCGCCTTCGGTTTATCGAGCAAATGCCACTCGATGCCGACGAGGCCTGGGCGCGCGACCGAATGGTGGATGCCGCCGAGTTGCTCGGTGTGCTCGGCGCCCGGTTCTCGCTCACGCGCCCTCACCGTGAAGATCCATCGGCGCCGGCGGAGGAGTGGCTTGTCGACGGC
>JAUZFY010000157.1 GCA_030840185.1 Microbacteriaceae bacterium
GGAGATTGCCCGGCGCGGGCTGCACCCGATCACGAGCCTCGTGCGGCGATCCAGCCTTGAAGATGTCTTCCTTCGACTCACCGGAAGGAGCCTGATCGAGTGAGCACCGAGTCACGGATCGATGCGTTCCTCGTGCGAGATCGGGCGCTTGCGGGAGGGGTCAGGCCGCGAAAGTACGGCTCCTGGTACGTCGCGGAGCACCGCATTCGCGGGATGCGCGCCTATCTGCAGACGCTCGTCGTCACCTCGATCGGCAACCCGTTCGTCTATCTCTTCGCCCTCGGCGTCGGACTCGCCGCTCTCGTCGACAAGAATCTCGGGCCGGGC
Source organism: Microbacteriaceae bacterium (assembly GCA_030840185.1). Classification (GTDB taxonomy): domain Bacteria; phylum Actinomycetota; class Actinomycetes; order Actinomycetales; family Microbacteriaceae; genus Lacisediminihabitans. Next base: position 328 of record JAUZFY010000157.1, read on the forward strand.
GCAGTCAACGGGGTCGGATACCTCGCCTTCGTCGCGCCGGCACTGCTGGCCACCGCGGCGGTCACCGTCGCCGCCGAGGAGAGCACCTATCCGATCATGATGGGGTTCAAATGGAATCCCATCTTCTTCGGTATGAACGCCGCCCCGATCACGGGCAACCAGATCGTCAACGGCATGTTCATCGCGGTCATCGCCCGCATCATCCCCACCTGCCTCGTGTACTACGTCGTCATGCTGCTGTTCGGCGCGGTGCCGTCGCCGCTCGGGGCATTCGACATCCTCGTCGCCACGCTCACCGGCCTCGCGGTTGGCCTCGTGATCAGCTCCTATACGTCGCGAATCGAGGAGGACAAGGGACAGATGGCCATGATCATGCGCTTCGGAATCACGCCGATGTTCCTGTTCTCCGGTACCTTCTTCCCGCTGGCCCAGTTGCCGATCTACCTGCAGTGGATCGGATGGATCTCGCCGCTGTGGCACGGAACGGAGCTCGGCCGGGTGCTCAGCTACGGCGCGGCGGAGCCGTTCTGGCTGACGGTGCTTCACGTGCTCTACCTGCTCGCGCTCTGCGTTTATGGGTGGAAGGCGACCCAACGAATAGTTACTCGGAGGTTGAACAAGTGACCTCATCGCCCACCTTCGCCCGCACCCGACCGCAGTCCAAGCCGCGGTCCGGCACCATCGGCGCGCTCTACGCCGGCAACGCCCGTTCGGTGGTGGCTCGGGGCCTACTCGCGACCCGGAGCACCAACTACTGGGTGGTGCTGAGCGGATTCTTCGAGCCGGTCTTCTATCTCCTGTCGATGGGTCTCGGGCTCGGAACCCTCGTCGGCACGGTCGGGGCGAGCACCGGCCAACAGGTGCCGTATGCCGCGTTCATCGCGCCGGGTCTACTCGCCGTCTCTGCGATGAACGGGGCGATCTACGACTCGACCTGGAACGTCTTCTTCAAAATGCAGTACGCCAAGCTGTACGAGGGAATGCTCACCACCTCCCTCGGTCCGCTCGACGTGGCAATCGGAGAGATCTCCCTCGCACTGTTGCGCGGTGGCCTGTATGCCGGCGCATTCATGATCGTGATGCAAGTGCTCGGACTCAACCTGGCGTGGACGGCCATCCTCGCCCTGCCTGCTGTGCTGCTGATCGCGTTCGGGTTCGCAAGCCTCGGGATGGCGGTCACGAGCTACATGAAGTCGTTCCAACAGATGGACTGGATCGCGTTCGTCATGCTGCCGATGTTCCTGTTTTCCGCGACCTTTTACCCGCTGAGCGTTTACCCGCCGGTGCTGCAGTGGATCATTCAGGCGCTGCCGCTCTGGCACGGGGTCGAGCTCGTGCGCGGGCTGACCACTGGGGCGCTCAGCCTTGCCATGCTCGGGCACGTGCTCTACTACCTGGTCATGATCGCGGTAGGTATGGTCTTCACGACCCGCCGGCTGCGCGCGCTATTCCTCGACTGAGTGGGGCTCGCTTCGCGCTGCGGCCGTCCTGCCGGGAGCCGTCATGCCGGTCACTCCGGCGGACCGTGGTCACGCCGGCGGACCGTGCTCACTCCGGAGGCCGTGGTCACGCGGCGAGGGGGCAACTTCGGCTGGGGAATCGGTCTCCGAAGGTGCGAAGTTGTCCCCTCGGTCGCCGCCGCCGACCAGATGGGTGCCTCGGGGTGCTCGGCGGACCGTGGTCGCGCCTGCAGGACGTGGTCACGCCGGCGGGACGAGGTAACGCGGTGAGGGGGCAACTTCGGCTGGAAAATCGGTCTCCGAAGGTGCGAAGTTGTCCCCTCGGTCGCCGCCGCCGAAACGCACCGCCGCCGAAACGAACGGCCGGCGAAACGAACCGCCGCCGAAAGGAACCGCGGCCGAAACGAACCGCGGCGCGACGAACCGCAGCGAACCGCGCTGCTACTCCACGATCGTCGTGAAGTCGCTGTCCCGAGTCTCCTTGCTGAGCCGCAGCGCGATGAGCGTGATCGCCGCTGCCGCGGCGAGGTACACACCGACCCAGAACGTGCTTCCGTGCGCGGCCGTCCACAGGGCGATTGCGATATACGGGGCGACCGACGCGCCGAGGATGCTCGACAGGTTGTAGCTGATGCCGGACCCGGTGTACCGCACGTTTGTCGCGAACAGCTCGGGCAGCTCTGCGCCCATTGGGCCGAAGGTGAGTCCCATGAGCGAGAAGCCGAGGATGAGCCAGGCCATCACGCCCACGATTCCACCGCCGGAGAGCGGCACGAACAGCAGACCGAAGACGATGATGCCGATCGTCACGATGCTCAGCGTCCGTCGGCGACCATACCGTTCGGCGAGCGGTCCGGCCACGAGCGTAAACACCCCGAAGAATACGACACCGATGATGAGCATGATGAGGAACTCGTTGCGCGAGTAGCCGAGGCCTGGCACGAAGCTCGCCGCGTTGAATGGCTTGCCGCTCGCTGCGGCGGCGGCGGCAGCATCCTTCGCGGTCTTCGGCGCCGTGCCGAAGCTGAGCGTGAAGGTGGTCATCAGGTAGAAGAGCACGTAGGTGGCGA
>JAUZFY010000090.1 GCA_030840185.1 Microbacteriaceae bacterium
TCGCCGCCCACTCCCGGGCGAAGAAGTCGCTCGAGGCGATCGCGGCGGATGTCGGTGCGCACGTCAACGCGGTGAACTTCATGCGAGTGGTCGCCGAGACTACCGCGGCTGTTCTGGTAACCCTCGCCTTCGCGGACGTGTTCACCTCGTGGGGATGGGCGCTCCTCGCCTCGGCCCTCATCATGATCATCGTCTCCTTCGTGCTGGTCGGCTCGAGTCCGCGCAGCGTCGGCCGGGTGCACTCCCTGGCAATCGCGCGGATCTCCGCTGTCGTGGTCCACGCCATTCGGGTGTTCCTCGGACCGATCGCCGCGGCTCTCGTCGCCGTCGGGAACAGGGTCACCCCTGGCCGCACCGCGAGCTTCTCGTCAGAGGAACAGCTGCTCAGCATGGTGGATGAGGCGACCGAAGACCACGTGCTCGAAGAGGACGACCGCGAGCTCATCCATTCGATCTTCGAGTTCAACGACACGGTGATTCGCGAGGTGATGGTTCCGCGCACCGACATGATCACGATCGACGCCGACGAGACGGTCGGCGCGGCGATGGGCCTCTTTCTCAGCAAGGGCGTGTCCCGGATGCCGGTGATCGGGGAGGACGTCGACGAGGTACTCGGCGTGCTGTACCTTCGCGACGTGGCGCGGCTCAGCTACGAGCGGCCGAACGGGCTCGAGGGGGTTGCCGTTAGCTCGCTCGCCCGACCGGCGCTGTTCATCCCGGAGTCGAAGAAGGCGGATGACACCCTCCGCACCATGCAGCTCGAATCCAACCACCTCGCCATGGTCGTCGACGAGTACGGCGGAATCGCCGGTCTCGTGACCCTCGAGGATCTCATCGAGGAGCTTGTCGGCGACATCTCCGATGAGTACGACCGCGAAGTGGTGGAGTTCGAGGACCTCGGCGAGGGCCGCTACCGGGTGAGCGCGCGACTTCCGGTGGACGAGCTCGGCGAACTCTTCGACATCGTGCTCGACGATGATGACGTCGACTCCGTCGGCGGCCTCATCACGAAGGCGCTCGGTCGACTGCCGCAGGCCGGCTCGGTCGGGCGGATCTCCGGGCTCATCCTCACGGCGGAACGCACCGAGGGTCGGCGGAAACGTCTCAGCACCGTGCTTGTGGAGCGCGACCAGGCTCTCAGCGACGCCCAGGCGGCCTTCCGCACTCAACGCAACGAGCAGAATTCCCGTACGCAACGCAACGAACAAACTTCTCGCACTCAACGCAACGAACAGAACGGCGACCGATCGTGACCACTGCACAAGGCAGCGAAGGACAAGACAGCGCAGGACAAGACAGCCAACGTCACGACGGGGCGGGCGAGTTCCGGGCAGGCTTCGTCTCCTTCGTCGGGCGCCCCAACGTGGGAAAGTCGACCCTGACCAACGCATTGGTCGGTGAGAAAGTGGCGATCACCTCGTCAAAGCCGCAGACCACCCGCCGCGCCATCCGTGGCATTGCCCACTTCCCGAACGGCCAGCTCATCCTCGTCGACACACCCGGAATGCACCGCCCGCGCACCCTGCTCGGTGAGCGGCTCAACAGCATTGTGCAGACCACCCTCGGTGATGTGGATGTCGTGGGCTTCTGCATGCCGGCCAATGAAAAAATCGGGCCCGGCGACCGATACATCAACGAGCAGCTCGATGCGTTTCCGCGCGCAAAGAAGGTGGCGATCGTCACGAAGATCGACGCAACGTCGCGCCCAGCGGTCGCGGCGCAATTGCTTGCGGTGTCTGAGCTGCGCGACTGGGAGGCGATCATTCCCGTGTCGGCGACAAGTCGCATCCAGCTCGACACGCTCGCCACCGAGCTCGTTCGCCTTCTGCCGGTCTCGGAGGCGCTTTACCCCTCCGATGCCGTCACGGAAGAGGGGCTCGAGGCGCGGATCAGCGAGCTTGTGCGCGAGGCGGTGCTCGAGGGGGTGGAAGACGAGCTTCCGCACTCGATCGCCGTGACCATCGACGACATCATCGAGCGCGATGACAAGGACATCGTCGAGATCTACGCCAACCTCTTCGTGGAGCGCGACAGCCAGAAGGGCATCATCATCGGGCACCAGGGCGCCCGTCTAGCCGACGTGGGCGCCCGGGCCCGTCGGCAGATCGAGCCGCTCGTCGGCAAACAGGTCTTCCTCTCGATCCGAGTGAAGGTGGCCAAGGACTGGCAGCGCGACCCGAAGCAACTCGGCCGGCTGGGTTTTTAGGGGCGCTGCGTCGGGGCGGCCACCTGCTACCCGGGTGCTTACTCAAAACGCAGGAGATTCACCACTTCGCGTGGCCATTCGCGCGGAAAACGGTGCCGCGGTGGTGAATTTCCTGCGTTTTCGGTGACTCGTGAGCGTTTTCGGCGCGAGGGCTCGGCAACGCGGAAAGCGCGAGGAAGGAGTTCGTCGCCTGACTGCTCGCCCGACCGGCTCGTCCAACGACGAAGGAGAACGTTCGGGGCCGAGCGATGGCTGCCGACATTAGCGCAGCTCTCCCAGTCAGCCAACAGCTATCCGGCCTACTTCTCTGAGCGCTTTCACAGAGAGGCGGGGAACGGCATCCGGCGGCTTCGGATGGCTCGATAATTGCCAATACGCGCAGGTCGCGCCACCGCGAGGGAGAGCGCACAGTGTTTGACTCGGTGTTGTCCGTGAGGCTGGAGGCTGGGTGGTTCCCGGCCGTGGTCTATGGGGCAACCATCGTCGTGCTGCTTGTTCTGGCGACAAAACGTCCTGTGCGAAAGTGGTTGACCATTCAGGCGAGCGGCGGCCTCGTCGGAGTGGGGATCGGGTATCTCCTCGCCTGGCTCATCAGCGATGTGTGGAATACCTTCGGGGTCTCCTTGAGCCCCGGAACCCGTCTCTGGTTCGGGCTCGGCGTCGGTGCGATCGGCTTCGCAGTCGCCGGGATTGCTCGGTCGAGTGTGCGGCGCAGCATGCTCGCCGCCTGCTCCGTGCTGCTGTTCGCCTTCATGGGCGCTCTTGGGGTGAATGCGGACATCGGCGAGTTCCCGACCCTCGGTTCAGCCATGGGCGCGGACACCGTTTCGAGGCTCGCACTCCCTGTC
>JAUZFY010000137.1 GCA_030840185.1 Microbacteriaceae bacterium
AGCTGTCCCGTCGCCGAGTCGAGCTGTACGGCGTATGCGGCGAGAAAGAAATGCGTGTCGTATCGGTCGAGCTTCGGGCGCTGAGACGAGTGCAGGGCGTCCTCGACGGCTAGCGGGTGAAGGCCGAGCTCCTCCTCGATCACCTTCAGGTCGGCCTCCGTGGGTGAGGCGAAGTCGGCCCACACGGTGCAGTCGCCAGCCGAGATGTGATCCGAGATATCCTCAACGGGGAACCCCTCGGTCTTCAATTTTCCGTCACTGTATAGCCGAGTGGTAACCATCGGGCAATGCTAGTTGGGTCAACTGGTAACGTTGATTTGGCTTACCGACATTCGGCTTACCGACGAGGGTGCAGCATCAGGATGAGAGTTAGCGGATTTATGTCAGGCACGGAAACTTCAACGGACAGCGGAAAGCACGACTTCGTTGTCGTATCTAACCGACTCCCCGTCGACCGGGTGGTCGAACCCGATGGGACCGCGTCGTGGACGCGATCTCCCGGCGGTCTCGTCACGGCGCTCGAGCCGGTGATGCGGCAAAAGGACGGCGCCTGGATCGGGTGGGGTGGTCAGCCCGACCTCGAGTTCGATCCATTCGAGTCCGACGACATTCGCGTCATCCCGGTCGCGTTGAGCGCCAGGGAGATCGAGAACTATTACGAGGGCTTCTCCAATGACACCCTGTGGCCGCTCTATCACGACGTAATCGCGCCGCCGACCTACAACCGTGAGTGGTGGGACTGCTATGTCGAAGTAAACCAGCGGTTCGCCGATGCCGCTGCCGAGGCCAGTGCGCCGGGAGCAGTCGTCTGGGTTCAGGACTACCAAATGCAGCTCGTGCCGAAGTTGCTTCGACTGTTGCGCCCCGACGTCACTATCGGATTCTTCAACCACATCCCGTTTCCGCCATACGGCATCTACTCTCAGCTTCCCTGGCGCACCCAGATCATCGAGGGACTGCTCGGGGCCGACGTCATCGGATTCCAGCGAGTTGCCGACGCGAGCAACTTCCAGCGCGCAGTTCGCCGGCTCAAGGGCTATTCCACGAAGGGATACCAGGTCGAGGTTCCGCTCGTCGACCAGTCGCCCGGTGTGCGGGTTTTCGGGGAAATTAAGCGGCAGGGCACGTTCCGCACCGTCGTGGCCCGGCCATTTCCCATTTCCATCGACGCGCAAAGCTTCGAGGAACTCGCCCGAACGCCTGCCATCCAGGAGCGGGCACGGCAGATTCGCGAAGACCTCGGTAACCCGTCTTCCATCATGCTTGGAGTAGACCGGCTCGACTACACAAAGGGCATTGGCCACAGACTCAAGGCCTTCGGTGAGCTGCTCGCCGAAGGCAAGCTCAGCGCGGAAGATGTCACTCTCGTGCAGGTTGCGAATCCCAGTCGCGAGCGCGTGCAGGCGTACATGGAGCTCCGAAACGAGATCGAACTGACGGTCGGTCGCATCAACGGCGACTACGGCACAATCGCACACGTGCCCATCAGCTATCAGCATCACGGCTTCCCCCGGGAAGAGATGGTTGCCCTCTATCTTGCGGCCGACGTGATGCTCGTCACGGCACTTCGCGACGGCATGAATCTGGTCGCGAAGGAGTATGTCGCGTGCCGTTTCGACGAGGACGGCGTGCTCGTCCTCAGCGAGTTCGCCGGAGCATCCGACGAGTTGAAGCGCGCGCTGCTGATCAACCCGCATGACATCGACGGCGTGAAGGACGCCATACTTCGCGCAGTCGCCATGCCGAAGCGGGAGCGCACAGCCCGCATGCGCTCGATGCGCAAGCGCGTGATCGAACACGACGTCTCGCGCTGGTCGGACGAGTTCCTCAAGGTGCTGGAGAGCCGTGCACACAACGGAACTTCCGGACACGAGTTGGCCTGATAGTGGACGTCGACACCCCGCCCAACTTCTCACGACTGCCCGAACCGTTCATCGGGGCGCTGCGGGAATTGGCCAGGACGCGTCGACTTCTCGTCGCCGTCGACTTCGACGGAACCCTTGCCCCGGAGGTTGACCGACCGGATCAGGCTCGCGCCCTCCCTGAGGCCAAAGCCGCCGTGCTTCGGCTGGGCGACATGCCGAACACCCGGGTCGCTCTCGTTTCAGGGCGCAGCCTGAAGAGTCTCATCGAGGTTTCCGACCTGCCGGACAGTGTGCTGCTTGTCGGCTCACACGGCATCGAGCTGCGCCTGGACAACCCCGACGACGGGATTCCGCTCGACGCAGACGAAACCAAGCGAGTCGGGGTGCTCGGCGAGGTGCTCGGCGAGGTCGCCGACTCCTTCGATCAGGTCTGGCTCGAACAGAAGCCCGCGGGCTTTGCCCTGCACACCCGCCTCGCGACCGAGCGGAACAGTCGGATCGCCCACCTGGTGGCCCGCAGCGAGACGGCAGCGGAACTCGACGACCTCACCGTGCGATCGGGAAAGAACGTGCTCGAGTTCTCGGTGCGCTCGACGACAAAGGGCGAGGCACTCGAGCACCTGCGAAAGTACACCTCGGCGACCGCCGTCTTCTACGCCGGCGATGACGTGACCGATGAGGACGCGTTCGCAGCGCTCGGGCCGGACGATGTCGGGCTGAAAAGCGGGGACGGCGCGACCCTCGCCAACTTCAGGGTGCCGGGTCCGATCGATGTCGCTCGCGGGTTGAACCTGCTCGCCGATTTTCGCGAGGGCGACGTTCACGAGCAGTGACCCGTAAAAGTCCCAGCTGACGGCAATCTAGACTCGTATCTATGGCTGACGACACGTCCACGACACCCGACTGGAAGCCCCGCTCACGTACAGTGACCGACGGCATAGAGGCTATGACCTCGCGCGGCATGCTTCGCGCGGTTGGCATGGGAGACGCCGACTGGGAGAAGCCGCAGATCGGCATCGCCAGTTCCTGGAACGAGATCACCCCGTGCAACCTGTCACTCGACCGGCTGGCTCAGGCGGCCAAGGAGGGCGTGCACTCCGGCGGGGGATACCCGCTGCAGTTCGGCACGATCTCCGTCTCCGACGGCATTTCGATGGGCCACGTCGGCATGCATTTCTCGCTCGTGAGCCGCGAGGTCATCGCTGACTCGGTCGAGGTCGTGATGGAGGCCGAGCGGCTGGACGGCTCCGTGCTCCTCGCCGGTTGTGACAAGTCGCTGCCCGGAATGCTGATGGCCGCAGCGCGACTCAATCTCTCCTCCGTGTTCCTCTACGCGGGATCGGTGGCACCGGGCTGGGTCAAGCTCAGCGACGGCACCGAGAAGGACGTCACGATCATCGACTCGTTCGAGGCGGTCGGCGCAGTGAAGGCCGGAACGATGAGCGACGCCGACGCCTACGCGATCGAGTGCGCGATCGTGCCAGGCGAGGGTGCCTGCGGCGGCATGTACACAGCGAACACCATGGCGAGCGTCGCAGAAGCGCTCGGGATGGCGCTGCCGGGCTCGACGAGTCCGGGGGCTGCCGACCGGCGACGCGACTACTTCGCCCACCAGAGCGGCGAGGCCGTCGTCAACCTCCTGCGACTCGGTATCACGACCCGCGACATCCTCACCAAGGATGCGTTCGAGAACGCGATCACCGTCGCGATGGCGCTCGGCGGATCGACAAACGTCGTTCTGCACCTTCTCGCCATCGCCTACGAGGCCGGGGTTGACCTGTCGCTCGACGACTTCAACCGCATTGGCGACAACGTGCCACACCTCGCCGACATGAAGCCATTCGGACGCTTCGTCATGAGCGACCTCGACCGCCGCGGCGGAGTCCCGGTGCTCATGAAGGCCCTCCTCGAGGCCGGTCTGCTGCACGGCGACGCCCTGACGGTGACTGGCAAGACCCTCGCCGAGAACCTCGCCGAGATGAACATCGCGCCGCTCGACGGCGAGGTGCTCCGCACCCTGGACAACCCGATCCACGCCACCGGCGGACTGACGATCCTCAGTGGGTCGCTCGCGCCGGAGGGCGCCGTGGTCAAGACGGCCGGCTTCGACGCCAAGGTCTTCGAGGGTCCGGCGCGGGTGTTCGAACGCGAGCGGGCCGCGATGGACGCGCTCACCGAGGGGAAGATCGGCAAGGGTGACATTGTCGTCATCCGCTACGAGGGACCGAAGGGCGGCCCGGGAATGCGGGAGATGCTCGCGATCACCGCGGCCATCAAGGGCGCAGGCCTCGGGAAGGATGTACTACTGTTGACGGACGGACGATTCTCAGGCGGCACAACCGGCCTGTGCATCGGCCACATAGCACCCGAAGCGGTGGACGCTGGTCCCATCGCCTTCGTGCGCGATGGTGATCTGATACGGGTCGATATCGCAGCTCGCTCGCTTGACCTACTTGTCGACGAGGCCGAGCTGGCCGCCCGCCGTGAAGGCTGGGCCCCGCTTGCTCCGCGCTACACCC
>JAUZFY010000193.1 GCA_030840185.1 Microbacteriaceae bacterium
AACTATGGCGTTCACGCCGCGGCAGAAACTCGACAATCAGCTGGTGTACTCCGAGAACGGATCCTCGATCGAACTGGTGATCGTTGCCGGGCAGATCGTCGTGGCAGATGGGCGGGTGACCACGATCGATGAAGATGCCGTTCGAGCCGAATTGAACGGCCGGCTGGCGGAAATCATCCAGTGGCAGGACGGACTCGACGCGGCGAACGGCGCATTGACGGATGCCTTCTCGCAGATGTATGCGCGGGCGATGCAGACGCCTGGCCCTCTGAACCGCTTCAGCGGGAACGAGCCAATGGTGCTGGTGTGACTCGAGGTTTCTCCCCGCGCGGCCAAGCGGGTGGCACGATTGACCCATGACTGTCGAACTTCACATCACCGGCGATTCCGAGGCTGACTCCCTGCTCTCTACAGATCCGCTCGGGTTGCTGATCGGCATGCTCCTCGACCAGCAGGTCGCGATGGAGTCCGCTTTCGCGGGGCCGGCGAAGATTCGAAACCGGATCGGAGCAATCGACGCTGCGACGATTGCCGACTACGACCCCGAGTCGTTCGTCGAGGTGTTCCGCACGACCCCGTCCGTCCACCGCTTTCCCGGCTCCATGGCCGCACGGGTGCAACAACTCTGTGCGGCACTCGTCGAAAACTGGGGCGGCGAGGCATCGGCAATCTGGACCCGCGGCAACCCGAACGGTGCCGAGATCCTCTCCCGGCTGAAAGCCCTCCCGGGCTTCGGCGAGCAGAAGGCGAAGATTTTCCTCGCGCTGCTTGGCAAGCAATACGGCGTGACGGCTGACGGATGGCGCGAGGCGGCGGGCGACTACGGAACCGAGGGCTCCTATCGCTCTGTCGCCGACATCGTCGATCCCGACTCGCTCACCAAGGTGCGCGAGTTCAAACGGGCCGCGAAGGCCGCCGCCAAGAAATGAGACCCGGCTACTCCTTGAATTGAGGGCCGATGCCGCGTTGACTTTGAGCACGTGAGGCCCACGTGGCCCACCTGATCAGGAGGTCGGCAATGAAGGCGCTCGTCTACAAGGGACCGGGGGAGAAGAGTTGGGAAGAAGTTCCCAATCCCCAGATTCAGCAGCCGACGGATGTGATCGTGAAGATGGATGCGACGACAATCTGCGGCACCGATCTTCACATACTCAAGGGCGACGTGCCCGCCGTCCAGGTCGGGCGTGTGCTCGGACACGAGGGAATCGGCGTCGTGACGGAGATCGGCTCAGGCGTGACCCAGCTTGCGGTCGGCGACCGCGTCATCCTGGCCTGCGTGAGCTCATGCGGACGATGCACCAATTGCCGCATCGGGCTCTACAGCCACTGTCTCAACCCCGAAGGTATTGCCGGCATCGGGTGGATCTTCGGCCACATGATTGACGGCACGCAGGCCGAGTACGTTCGCGTTCCGTTCGCGGAAAACTCCGCGTACAAGCTGCCCGACGGAGTCACGGATGCGGAAGGAATCCTGCTGTCCGACATTCTGCCGACCGGATTCGAGATCGGAGTTCAGTACGGCCGGGTGAAGCCAGGCGATGTGGTCGCAGTAGTGGGGGCCGGCCCGGTCGGGCTGTCCGCCGTGGTGACATCGCGACTGTACGGTCCATCGAAGGTCATTGCGATCGACCTCGACCCCGCCCGGCTGGCGCGGGCAAAGTCTTTTGGGGCGACAGACACGGTCAACTCCGGCGACTCCGACTGGAAGGAGCAGGTATTCGCTCTGACGGACGGGTCCGGCGTCGACGTTGCGATCGAAGCCGTTGGCATACCCCGGACATTCACCATGGCGACGGAACTCGTGCGCCCCGGCGGGAACATCGCAAACATCGGCGTGCACGGCGAATCGGTCGACCTCGCTCTCAATGAGCTGTGGATCAAGAACATCACCATCTCGACCGGACTCGTGAACACCAACACCCTGGGGATGCTGCTGAAGTTGGTCGCCGAGCACTCACTCCCGGTAGAGCAGTTCGTGACCCACGAGTTCGCCTTCGACAAGATCATGGAGGCCTACGACGTCTTCGGAAACGCAGGGAAGCATGACGCACTGAAGGTGCTCATTCATTAGCCAGAGTCAGCGGCCGTCGACGATGCTCGCCATGGTCTGCGCCGCCTTGAGCCCCGATCCGCTGAGCACCATCACGGTCGTGTCGTCGGGGCGCAGAAGCCCCTGGCGCACGAATCCCGGCACGGCCGCGGCGGCGATCGAACTCGTCGGCTCCGCGTAGAGGCCCTTCGCCGCGAGGGAGAGCACCGCGGCGGGGATCTGCTGCTCCGAAACGGTCTGGAATCCGCCGCCGGACGCGACCACAGCGCTCAGCACCTCCCGATCGCGCACCGGCCGCGCGATCGAGGTGCCCTCGGCCAGCGTGGGTGTCCAGTCACCGTCAGCGACGGCGGCCTCTCGCGACGAGAACGCGCGGGCGAGCGGGCTGCAGTTCTCCGGTTGCGCGACCAGCAGCCGCGGCATCCGGGGGATGGCGCCCGAGGCGACCAGCTCGCCGAAGCCGATGAAGCATCCGAGAACCAGACTTCCCGCCCCGGCCGGAACGATCACGTTATCTGGTGCGGCGAAGCCCAGATCCTCCCAGATCTCGTAGGCAAGCAGCTTCGTGCCCTGCAGGAAGAACGGATGCCAGTTGTGGCTGGCATAGAACCGGGTCGATGCTTGGCGGATCGCCTCGTCCGAGGTCGCGGTTCGGGTTCCTGGCACGAGCTCGATTTCGGCTCCGTGAACGCGGCTCTGGATGATCTTGGCCGGCGAGGTGCTCTCGGGGGCCAGGATCTTCGCAGCGATTCCGGCGGCGGCGGAGTAGGCCGCGACCGACGATCCGCCGTTTCCGGAACTGTCCTCAAGCATCTCGGTGATGCCCTGGTTCGCGAGGACTGAGATCATCACCGACGTGCCGCGGTCTTTGAAACTCGCCGTTGGGTTGAACCATTCGGGCTTCACCCGAAGCGGGATGCCGTCGATTGTTGCACGCAGTAGCGGCGTGCACCCCTCGCCGAGTGACACCCAGGTCGGCAGGTCCACGGGCAAGGAGGCGCGGTAGCGCCACTGCGAGCGCTCGGAACGATCAATGTCCTGCTCGGTGATGCCGGGAAGCGCCGAGACCATGAGCGGCGATCCGTCTTCGCCCTGCCACCGTGGCTCGGCGATGGGGTAGCGCGCGCCACTGCGGTCGTAGAGGTAGGGCTCAGTACTTGTCGCCATATGCAGGTGTCCTCGAATAGTCGTGCCGTTGAATGGTCATGCCGCCGCACGCCGGGTGCACCTCAACTCTGCCGCAGAATCGAGGTCGCCGGGTTCACGCATCGCGATAGTCAGCGAACGAGCGCTGCGAGCTCTCCGCGGGTTGTGGCGCCCACCTTTCTGAGCAGGTTGGCGACGTGGAACTTCACCGTGTTTTCGCTGATTGACAGCGACTGGGCGACCGCCCGGTTTCGGGCACCAGCGACGACCAGACCGAGCACTTCGT
>JAUZFY010000200.1 GCA_030840185.1 Microbacteriaceae bacterium
CAAAGCCGGGGGTGTGCTGGTGGATGCCAACCACCTCGAGGTCGCCGGCCGTCACCTCGTGTACGAGCACCGCCTCCTCAAGGCTGTCCCCGCGACGCCACCGACGCACCGTGCGCGGGTAGCTCGAATCGGTCATGCTGCCGGGGCCGAAGTCGGTACCGAGGTAGATCGTGTTCCGGTCGATCCACGAGAACACGCTCTTCGCCGTAGGCACGACGAATCCGTTGGCCACGAACTCGAGGGTATCGAGCGAGAATTCGCGCACCGTCACGGCGTCGCCGCCGTCCGGGGAAAGTGACACGAGGGCCCGGGAGTAGTCGTGGGGAAGCAGCTTCGCACCGGCGAACACCCATTCGGTGCCTTCGGCTCGGCCGAGCGCGTCAACGTCGAGCAGCACCTCCCACTCGATGGCCGCCGACCGATAGCTCTCGAGTGTGGTTCGCCGCCACAGACCACGCGGGTGCTGTCGGTCTCGCCAGAAGTTGTAGTAGTGCGGCCCGCGCTTGCTTACGAGGGGAACCCGCTCGTCGGAGTCGATGACGTCGAGCAGCCGGGCGGCGAGCGAGTCGAATTCGGATGACTCGAACCTGGCGATCGTGCGGGCGCTCTGCTCCTCCGCCCACGCGATGGCATCGCTGCCGTGGATGTCCTCGAGCCAGAGGTTCTCGTCGGTCACGTCGTTCGCTGCCATTGCTTCAGCGTACGGGGCGCCCGGGCGCTACTCGTCGAGGGCGAGTTCCTTGGGAAGCTCGAGCTCCTTGGCCGAGAGCTCTTCGACGTTGACATCCTTGAAGGTGAGCACCCGTACGGACTTCACGAACCGGTCGGAGCGATAGACGTCCCACACCCACACATCGTGCATGGTCAGCTCGAAGTAGAAGTCATGCTCCGTGTCCTGGCGCACCAACTCGACCTCATTCGCGAGGTAAAACCGTCGCTCGGTTTCGACGACATAACGGAACTGCGACACCACGTCGCGGTACTCGCGGTACAACGCCAGCTCGACCTCGCGGTCGTAGTCTTCGAACTCGTCTTCGTCCATGCTGTCTGCAATCCTAGTTCGCATTTCGTGGGAGCTGACTGCCCCGCGGGCAATGGCCCGCGCGCCGGCTATTCCACGAGCTCGACCGGCCGATCGGCGCGCAGCCAGGTGCGACGGTGAAAGTCCGTCGCCCCAAGCTCGGCGATGGCCGCGAAATGATCGGCGCTGCCGTATCCCTTGTTCGATGCCCAGCCGTACCCCGGAGTTCGCTCGTGTGCGTCGATCATCAACCGGTCGCGGTGCACCTTCGCCACGACGGATGCCGCGGCGACGGATGCGCAGTCCCGGTCCGCCTTCACGCGCGTGGTGATCGAAAGCGGAGTGGTCAGAGCCGGAGTCAACCAGTCATGGCTTCCATCGAGCAGGATCATCGCATCCCGGATCATCGCGCCCGCACCGTGCAGAGAGACGAGGGCGCGCTTGCCGGCAAGTCCGAGCGCGGCGATGATTCCCACCTCATCGACCTCGGTCGCGGTCGCCAGACCGACGGCGCTGAACAGCGCCCAGGATGCCGCGAGCGGCGCGAGTTCCTCCCGACGTTTCTCGGTCAGCAGCTTGGAATCGCGCAGGCCCACCGGCATCGCCCCCACCGACACATCCACGACGCACAGGCCGACGGCGACCGGCCCGGCGATGGCGCCGCGGCCCACCTCGTCGCAGCCGATGACATAGCGGCAGCCATCTCGATGCAGGAGGGTCTCGAACTCGAGAGTTGGTTCAGCGGGCGGCATGCACGGTCCTTCACTTCTGGTGGCGCTCAACGCCATTGAACACGTTCGGGTAATCGTCGAGCCATCCGGAGCGACTCAGCGGCCAGCTGATCAGGAATGCCCTGCCAACGACGTTGGCCTCGGGCACGAAGCCCTTGCTCGGGGTGTCGGTGTTCAGCCGGGAGTCGGCCGAGTCGTTGCGGTTGTCACCCATCACCCAGAGTCGGTTCTTCGGTACCGTGACGGAGAAGTCGATGGCCGACGCCCTCGTCTCCCCCGCCGGCAGCTTCAGGTACTGGTGTTCGTCGAGTGGAACGCCATTCACCGTCATCTGCCCGAACGCGTTACAACAGGCGACCTTGTCTCCCGGCAACCCGATCACCCGTTTGATCAGGTGGTCGTTGCTGTCCGGCGCGGTGAGCCCGACGACCGACAGCGCCCAGTCCACACCCGCGGCGAACGCATTGTTTTGCGTCGGCAGCGAGGGCGGCAGCCACCCGCCTGGGTCCTTGAACACGACGACATCCCCGTGCTCGAGCGGCACGACCTTCGGCACCAGTTCGTTCACGATGATTCTGTCTTGGATCTGGAGCGTATTCTCCATCGATCCGGACGGGATATAGAACGAGCGGATGAGGAATGCCTTGATGCCGACCGAAACGACAACGGCCGCCACGACAATCAGCAGGAGGTCCCGGAAAAACAGCTTCATTCCGCGGGTGCGCATTCCGCGGTCCCGGGGCCGTTTGAGCCGGGCCACATCTTCCGTGGTCGCGGGCGGATCGTTGTCAGTCATTAAA
>JAUZFY010000170.1 GCA_030840185.1 Microbacteriaceae bacterium
GGTGATACTGGCTCGAACACGCACGGTACGACGTGTGAGGAACAAGTGTGTTGGCCGGCGCCGCGACCGCGGCGCCGGCCAACGGTCCTAGCCTGCGTCGACGATCGCCTGCACGTTCGCGGTTGCCGACTTGAGGAGCCCGCTGATGTCGGCGTTCTTATCGGTCAGAACTGCTTGCACGACCGTATCCAGAGCGCCATACAGCTCCTGCGTGTGTGCGGAGGGTTCGCCCACCGGCACCTGGTTGAGAATGCCGTTTGAGAAGCCCGCCATCTGGTCAATCGGCACATTGAAGTACGGCTTGATCCAGGCCCGGGAGGTGTCGAGCGTCTTCTTGTCGAAGACCGGCAACACCGGAACTCCGACTGGCTGGGCGCTCGCGTCGAGGGTCTTCGCATCGAGGACCGCGGCACTCTTATTCGTGAGCTTCTTCATGTAGTAGAAGTCGATCCACTTCACCGCGGCGGCCTTCTGCGCCGCGGTCGCCTTGATGTTCACTGTGGCGATTGTTCCGCCGCCGAGCGTCCCCGCGTTCTTTCCCTTCATCGGGATCACGGTCATTCCGTAGTCCTTCGGATCGAGATTCTGAGACTGAACGAGGTTCGTGTAGATGTCCGAGCCGCTCGTGTACATTCCGATTTGTCCGGCGCCGAATGCCTGGTTAATGCTGCCCCAGTCGAATAGGAAGTTGCTTCCCGCGGCGTTGTCTACCCAGCGCACGTCGTGAAGGAACTGCAGCGCGTCCTTCGTCCCGGCGTTGTCGAGGGTGACCTTGGTCTTTCCGTTACTGGTGGTTTCGACCCGTCCCCCCCGCGCATAGGTCGCCGTGGTGAGCTGCCAGCCGCCCGTGTTCTTCTGGGTCATCTGCATGTACCCAGCCTGTCCGGTCTTCTCGGCGATCTGCTTGGCGTCGGCGCGCACCTCGTCCCAGGTTGTCGGTGGCTTGTCCGGGTCGAGTCCGGCCGCGGTAAAGAGCGCACGGTTGTAGTGCAGCGCGCTTCCGTAGGCGGCAATCGGTATTCCGTAGAAGTTCTTCTTAGAGTCCTGGACGGCGTTGACTACCTTCGGGTTGAACTTGTCGGCGTACGGCAGAGCCTTGACCAGGGAGGTGATATCGGCCAGCTGCCCGTTCTCGATGAGCGTCTTGCCGTCGGTGAACGGAATCGTGTAGACATCCGCAAGCGTTCCGCCCGCGAGCTGTGCGGCGAACGTCGGGCCCGTCCACTCGTATTCCTGGGGCGTCACTGTGATGTTCGGGTTGGCCTTCTCGAATTGCTTGACCTGGGCGTCGAACGCGTCGAAGGCGGCCTGCTTGCTTCCCGGGATAAGACTCACGACCGAGATGGAGACCTTTTGGTTGTCCGCCGCCGGTTTTGGTGCGGTACACCCCGCTAGGGCGGCCATCGTCGCGACGACGGCGATGCCTGCTGTCGCGACTCTGAATGCTGACTTCATTGTCTTGCCTTTCTATATGTTGTTGACGGGTCATTCGTTGGTGCGTTTAGAGGGCTAGGCCACCGCGGCGTCCCCGGCCTGCCGCGAAAGAGTTCGCAGCCATACCGAGGAATCCGCTGGGAGCATGCCATCGATCAGGGGGGCTGAACTGAGCAGAACGCGCTCGTGCTGAGGCAGTTCGACCGGGTGACGGGACAGGTTTGTGAGGTGCACGAACCGATCGCCTCGCGAAAAGGCCAGCACGCCGTCCTCGGCGGCAAGCCAGTGAAACGCGTCGGCGCCGGGAGGCGCGATGACACGGCGCAAGCGCAACATGTCCCGATAGAGCCGAAGCATGGACTCCGGGTCGCTCTCTTGCTGCTCGACCGTCAGCAGGCGCCAGTCCTTCGGTTGCGGCAGCCACGGCTTGTCGGCGCCGTCCGGCCCGAAGCCGAACCCAGAATTCGATCCTCGCCACGGTAGTGGAACGCGACAACCATCGCGGCCCGGGTCGATTCCGTTCGAGCGAAAATGCATCGGATCCTGAATGCGATCGAGCGGGATGTTCTCTGCTTCCGGCAGACCGAGTTCGTCACCCTGGTACACGTAGAGCGAGCCCGGCAGCGCGGCGGCGAGCAGCGCTGCGGCCCGCGCCCGTCGGGTCCCCAGCACAAGGTCGGTCGGGATGCCGAAGCGCTTCGCGGGAAAGGCGAACGACGAGTCGTGGCGCCCGTATCGTGTCACCGGTCGGGTCACGTCGTGATTGGAGAGGACCCAAGTCGCCGGAGCGCGCACCGGAGCGTGCGCGGCGAGGGTCGTATCGATCGAACGACGCAGCTCGATCGCATCCCAGGGACGAGCCATGAAATCGAAGTTGAATGCCGTGTGCAGCTCATCCCGCCTGAGGTACTTGGCGAAGCGCTGGATGTCGGGAAGCCAGAGTTCCCCGACCAGCGAGCGTGATCCGGGGTACGAGTCGGCGACCGCTCGCCAGCCACGGTAGATGTCATGCAATTCGTCGCGATCCACGGTGGGATGCTGTCCGGGCCCCGGCCGTTCCGGCACCTCCGGCAACGTCTCGTCCTTGACGAGCAGCGCGGCGGAGTCGATCCGCACGCCGCCCACACCGCGGTCGAACCAGAACTTCAGCACGTCGTGAAACTCCTGCTTCACGTCGGGATGGGTCCAATTGAGGTCCGGCTGCTCTGGCGTGAACAGGTGGAGGTACCACTGACCGGGCGATCCGTCCGGGTTTTGCGTCCTGGTCCACGTTTCGCCCTGGAAGTCGGAGACCCACTTGGTCGGCATCTCATCGCCGTGTGGACCGCCGCCGTCGCGGAACCAGAATCGTTCACGCTCCGCTGATCCTGGCCCTGCCGCGAGAGCGGCGGTGAACCACGGATGGTGATCCGATACGTGGTTCGGCACCACGTCGATGATCGTGCGGATGCCGAGCTCGAGCGCCTCGCGGATCAGCGCCTCTGCCTCGCTCAGCGTGCCGAAGGCGGGATTAATCGCCCGATAGTCCGCTACGTCGTAGCCACCGTCGGCGAGGGGCGAGGCGTACCAGGGGGTGAACCAGATCGCGTCAACGCCGAGATCACGCAGGTACTCGAGTCGCGACCGAACCCCGGCGAGATCGCCGGTTCCGTCGCCGTCACCATCGGCGAAACTGCGCACGTAGATCTGATAGACGACCGCGTTTCGCCACCAGTCCGGATCATCCGAGCTCGGCGCAACAACGCCGAAGCCACCGACCGGTGCCGGGGGTGCGGTGGGGGTGCGAAGCGACTCCACGCGAACTCATTTCTCTGTGAACCCGCGACTCGAACCACCGAGCGGAAGGGGTAAGGGAAATGTAGCTTTAATGACAGAAAGACGCAAGAACTAAACAAGGAGTAAGAAAATTACTTCCACTTGCGCCGCCTTGCGTCGGTCGCGACGGGACCGGTCGACGCGCGAACCACCAGTTCCGGCTCGAACAGGAACTCGTCGCTCGGCACGTCCGATCCCGCGATTTGTGCAACTAGCAGCTCTATCACCATTCGTCCCATTGGCTCGATCGGTTGCCGAACGGTTGTGAGCGGCGGGTCGATCGCATTCATGAGAGCGGAATCGTCGAAGCCGACCACCGAGACATCGCTCGGCACCAAGAGC
>JAUZFY010000210.1 GCA_030840185.1 Microbacteriaceae bacterium
ACACGCTCACCCGCAGTGCCGAACCGGCGCCCAATCCCTTGGCCTCGGAGGCCCTCGCAGAGTCGGAGCACGCCGGTGAGTAGTGGCGGGACGAACGGGAGGCTCGGACACTCGACGGCCACCCGCCTCTGTCGACGCGAACGTCGGCGCTGAGCACAAGGTCACGACCGGCCGAAGCTCTCCTCTTCGCGGGTCAGTCAACGGGGAGAGCGTGCAAGTTGCGTGCGCGAGTTCAGGCCCAGCTTTCTGAACACCTTGCGCAGGTGGTACTCAACGGTGCTTGCGCTGACGAACAGCTGCGCGGCGATGTCAGCGTTCGAGGCGCCGTCGGCGGCGAGGCGCGCGATGTGCGCTTCCTGCGAGGTGAGGTCGACAAGGGTCTCGACCGTGCGCTGCCTCGCCCGTTCGCCGGTGGCGAGCAGCTCGATCCCGACGACTCGCGTCACCCGGAGGCCGGTGGCCGCCTCCATGGCGTACTCGAGCAGCGCCGTCTTGCCCGCACCCGCCTCGCCGCGCAGAACGAGCGTGCCACTCATGCCGTCCCGCGCGGCGCTGAGCACACGATCGAGCGCAACGGTTTCGTCCCGACGGTCGACCAGCACAAGGCTGGAGCGTAGGTCTCAAAAGACGCGAGGACTGGGGGTGGCGCCGATCTTGGCGGTGGTCAGCGCGACGACGTCCTCGACCACGGCGCAGACCGCGTCGGGCCACCGGCGGGCGAGACGCGCGCGCAGATCGTGGGCGACCTTGGCCGACACGACGGCGGCGATCATTGCCGCGGAAATCCTCGCCGCACGCGCCGGACGCGTCCCCGGTGGCACCACGGCCGCCGCGACGCCGGCGAGCACCGCTCGCGTGATCAGGCCGGGCGGCTCGAGGCGTGACGGCGCAGACGGGAGCTTGTCGACGACGAGCTCCGAGCCGATCACGAGGGCCGCCACCGGAGCCGCGGGACGACGACGAAGTGGGCCGGGAAGGTCCTGACGCCGCGTGAACACCAGGATGCCGAGGCCTGCGGTCGAACGCATCCCCGTCGCCACTCCGAGCAGCATCGCCTGGATCATGTCGGCTCCCCACGCCGTCTCCACGAGGTCGTTCGACTTCTTCATCATGAGCCGGTCACCTGCAGTCCCGAGTCGACGCCTCGGCCGGTGCCGTGTGCCGACGCCGCGAGCACGAGACTGGAGACCCCGATCGCGAGGCTGAACAAGCCGAACACCTCGGCCAGTGACACGGCGCCGATGTCCGGGCGAGCGAAGAGCACGATGCCCAACGCAACCGATAGCAGGCCGGTCAGACCGAACAACGCGCGATCTCCCACTGTCTCGTCGGACACGAACGCGATCGCGAGCTCCCCGCCCCCGACCACGACAGCCCAGACACCGATCCACACGGTCAGCGCAAGCGTTGTGATTCCAGGCCAGGCGATCGCGACGACACCCGCGGCAACATCAACGGCGGCGAGGAGCACATGCCCGACTACTGGGCCGGCGGTGTCGCTCGAGAACGCCCGCACGGCCTGGACGGCGGCGTCGGTAAAGACGGCGATGGCGAAGATGACGACGACCGCGGCGATCGTCACCCCGGGCCACACGATCGCGATGATGCCGACCGCGAGGCCGAGCAGCCCCCGCCAGAACAGCGAGCGAGACAGAGATGCAAACATGGAGCCCTTCCTGGTCCTACGGGGACGCTGGTCCACCTGGTCGACGGTAAACGTCGTGCGACCTCGATCGAATCCTTGAACTCCCCAGTCCTCACCACGTCGCTGCCGCTCACTCCGACATCCGAGAGCCGCAACGAGCCCGGGGCGGGCGAAGAAGTGTGCCGGGGCGGGTACCCACGTGTGCCGCGCATGCGTACAGGAGCGGTCGAGTCGCGTCGCACCCAACGAGCGGAGACTAATGATCTGAGGGATTCGAAAGGCGGCGGCAGTTCGTATGGTCGCTGCATGGTGATACAAGAGTGCGCCTCGACTGTCCCGTCGATCCCGACCGAGCCGGTTGTGCCCGGGCGCCTCCGAGCCGAGCTCGAGCGAGTCCGTGCCGGCGGATCCCCGCTCGGTTTCGTGCGCGACGACATCCTCGCGTCGTGGCGCGAGTCGGCGACCCTCGGCGTGCGGCCGGATCGGCTCGATCTTCCGTACGACCCCGATGCGGATGCGGAGACGGCGCTGCTGCGCGCCGGCCGGCCGGCCCTCGATCGCCTCGACACCGACCTCGACCGCACGCAGATCAGCGTCGTCCTTGGCGATGAACGCAGTCGCGTCGTCGACCGTCGTGCGGCCGATCGACGCGAGGAGCAACGGCTGGATCGCCTCACGCTCGCTCCGGGCTACCACTGGGGCGTCGGACACGCCGGAACGAACGGCCTCGCCGTCGCGTGCACGAACGGGTCGCCGACCCTCATCCACGGTGACGAACACTTCGTCGACGCGCTCACACCCATGACGTCGGCGGGAGCGCCGATCACAGACCCGCGCACCGGGCGGATGCTCGGCGCGCTGGCACTCGTGTGCTCGCGGGAGGTCGCGAACACCTTGCTCCTGCCGGTCGCGAACCGCGCCGCGCACGAAATCGAGCAACGGCTGTTGAACGGAACGTCGGTGCGCGAGCGCCTGCTGCAGGAGCAGTTCTTGCGTGCTCGCAGGCGAGCGCGTGGCCCGCTGGCGCTTGTGAGCTCGAGCATCCTGCTCTCGAACGTCGCCGCGGCACGGTTCGCGCGGCCTGCCGACCAACCCCGCCTGTGGGATCTCGCGACGCGGGTGCTCCGGGCCCCCGGCGAGAACGGCTCGGCGTTCACGTTCGCCGACCGTACGGAGCTCTACACCAACTTCGAGCCGGTGTGGGACGGACCCGACCTGGCCGGTGCGCTGATCCACTTCCGTAGGCGTGTCAACGGTGCCACTGCCTCGGCTCGCTCAGCGACGCGTTCGTCGGCGCCGGGCCGGGCGACACTCGGATGGGAGAGTCTCACCGAGACCGAGCGCTCGCTCGCCGACCTGATCGCCGAAGGCCTCACGAATCGCGAAGCGGCGGCGCGGCTGTTCCTATCGCGCCATACCGTCGACTCGCATCTACGCCGCATCTTCCGAAAGCTCGACATCAATTCCCGGGTCGAGCTGGCGAGCATCGCCACCCGCAGAAGTGCCGAACTTCGCACGCCGCTACCGGTCTCAACCTCGGGGTGAGCCAGCTCCCGCGGCGCATCCGTCGAGCTGACCGCGACCGTCGCGGATCCGCGATCATGACCGGCCGCGACTCGCCGGCCGTCGGTGTGTCCGCCCGGGCGGCGATGGCCCTCGGCAACGTCGCGCTCTGCGTGGCGGCGCGGCCGGGCGGTCAGCCGACC
>JAUZFY010000225.1 GCA_030840185.1 Microbacteriaceae bacterium
TCGTGGAGGATGGAGGTGATGCCCTGCACACGCAGCGCAACGCCCTCGACTCGGGCTACCTGCTCGACCTGAAGAACGGCAGTAGCAAGAAGGCGCCGAGCGTGGTGCGCTGGCTGGCGGAGGGCCGGGATGCGTCCGCGACGTACGACCACTACACGAGCCCCGGATATAACGACGGCGACAATGAGATCACGGGCGTCCACGTCTCCAACGGCGACCCGTCGACCGGCGGCATCCTGGGCGCGCAAGTTCCGCAGCTGACCGGAGGCGCCTGGCGTGCATTCTGGACCCAGCAGCACGGCGACAACGTCACGTGGGAACTGCACGTGTCCACCACCGACGCAAGAAGTTAGCCCGCGAATACGGCTGCCAGTCGCTGAACGCGCTCTCGCTGAAACCGATGCCCCGGCCTCGCGAAAGGGCCGGGGCATCGGTCGCTCATCGAGCCCCGAGACCCCAAGCAGCGGAGCAGCGGTCCTCGTAGTCAGTTTCGCGGGCCCAGCTAGCGGGCGGCGCGCACGATACGCTGGATACACTCCGGCGCGGTCTCGTCCTGCAGCGAGGTCGTGTCGCCAAGCGTGCGTCCGTCGACGACGTCGCCCAGGAGCCGACGCATAATCTTGCCGGAACGCGTCTTGGGCAGGTCGGGCACGATGAAAATCTCCCGCGGTTTGGCAACCGGCCCGATGTCGTGCGTGATGTGGTCGCGAAGGAGCGGCGCCAGTTCGTCGCGGAGCGCCAGCCAGGCATCCACGTCATCCGTGTGGCCCGGTGCGACCGCGGGAATGACGAAGGCCGCGATGGCCTCGCCCGTCGTGGCATCCGAAACACCGACAACGCCGGCCTCGCCGACCAGCGGATGCGCTACGAGAGCCGACTCGATCTCGATGGTGGAGAGGCGGTGTCCGGAGACGTTGATGACGTCGTCGACGCGACCGAGCAGCCAGATGTCCCCATCCGCGTCGTACTTGGCCCCATCGCCCGAGAAGAAGTAGCCCCGGTCGGCGAATCGGGCCCAGTACGAATCGCGGAAGCGCTCCGGGTTGCCCCACACGGTGCGCGCCATGCCCGGCCAGGTGCCGTCGATCACGAGGTAGCCGCCGGATCCATGCGCCACTTCGTTGCCGTCGTCATCGACCACGAGGGTGCGAAAACCCGGGAGAGCGCCGAGGGCGGATCCGGGCTTGAGCGTCGAAACCCCGGGCAGCGGAGCCATGACGGCCGCCCCCGTTTCCGACTGCCACCATGTGTCGACGATGGGCGCCCGCCCACCGCCGATGTTCTCATGGAACCAGACCCAGGCCTCGGGGTTGATCGACTCGCCGACCGAGCCAAGCAGCCGGATGGTCGACAGGTCATACTCGGTCGGCAGGCCGCCCGGGAACCAGGTCATGAAAGTGCGGATGAGTGTCGGGGCCGTGTAATACGTCGTGACGCCGTAACGCTCGATGATCTCGAAGTGCCTGGCGGGGTGCGGCTCGTTCGGCGTGCCCTCGTAGATGACGGACGTGATGCCGTTCGAGAGCGGCCCATAGAGCACATAGCTGTGCGCGGTGACCCAGGCGAGGTCGGCGGTGCACCAATACACGTCGGAGTCTTTGGCGTCGAAAACCGCCCAGTGGCTCCAGGATGCGTGCGTGAGGTAGCCGCCCGACGTGTGCACGAGACCCTTGGGCTTACCTGTCGTGCCGGAGGTGTAGATGATGAACAGCGGGGTCTCCGCGTCGAAGAACTCGGGTTCGTGGCTGTCGGGTGCCGAATCCACGACATCGTGCCACCAGACATCGCGGCCTTCCGTCCACGGGATGTCGCTGCCGGTGCGCTGCACAACAAGCACATGTTCGATGGAGTCGACGCCCGCCACCGCGGCATCCGCCGCCTCCTTGACGGCGACCGCCTTTCCGCGGCGGAACTGGCCGTCACTCGTGACGAGCAGCTTCGCGCCGGTGTCCTCGACCCGGAAGCGCAGCGCCTCTGCCGAGAAGCCGCCGAACACGAGGGAATGGATCGCGCCGAGCCGGGCGATCGCAAGGGTGATGATGGCGGTCTCCGGAATGACCGGCAAGTACACGACGACGCGGTCGCCGGCGACGATGCCGAGCTCCGTCAGCGCGTTCGCGGCCCTGCACACCTCGCGCTGCAGCTCCGCGTAGGTCAGCGTGCGTCGGTCGCCACGCTCGCCTTCGAAGTGGAAGGCGACCTTCTCGCCCTTTCCGGATGCGACGTGCCGGTCGACGCAGTTCACCGCGACGTTGAGCCGGCCTCCGGCGAACCACTCGGCGTGCGGAATCGAGAGTTCGCCCGAACTCGCCCGACGCGCGGGTTGCCAGGTGTGGTCGGTCTGCCACGTCTCTGCCCAGTCCAAGCGCCGAGCCTGGTCCGCCCAGAACGCGACCGGGTCACGCTCTGCGCTAGCCCACCAGGTGGAATCGACGTTCGCCTGAGCGGCGAACTCGGCCGGGGCCGGGTAGCGGCGGTTCTCGGTAAGAAGGTTCTCGATCGTCACAGTCGACGGTAGCCCGGCCGCGAGCCTTGAGGCCGATTGACGAGCAACCCGGCGTAACACTCGCGCCGAGAGCACCGACGATGGGCTCTCAAGCGAGAAAACCGCAACATCTTCTCACCGGATCCAAACGGGCCTAGCGTTCGGGCTGTCGATCCGCCGCGAACATCGCGAACGACCAGTAGACGGCGGCGAGCACAGCGAATAGACGCTCTCCCGAAGGGAGTATGGCGATGACAAAAACACCGCTCCGGCTTTCGGTACTACTTCTCTCATGCGTGGTTCTGGGCGGCTGCTCGAGCACAACGGACACGTCTGGCACAGGCGGTCGACCGTCCAGCTCCGCACGCGCCACCGAGAAACCAACGCCGTTACCGTCGGCAACTGATCGGCCGACTCCGTCAGTCTCGCCCGTCCCGACACCGCAAGCAACGGCTGAACCACTCGATAAGACCAAACCGCTGCCGGCAGGCCCGGAGGCATCCAGCGGCGAGGTGCTGAACTCTGACCTCACGACCACTAACGCGGCCAGCATGATGAGTGATTTTCTTGACTATGTGCTCCAGGATGTTGACTCCTACTGGATCGGTGTCTGGACGGCCGCTGGCTACCCCGAGCCCTGGGTGAACTACGCATTCCCCGCACCGGGCGAACAGGTAAAGGTTTCCACGGGTTGTACACCTGACGAGTCGGGTCTCACCAACGATTCGACGGCGGAGTACTGCGCTTCAGACGACACCATCGTCATCTCCCAGACACTCGCGACCGGAATCTGGGACGGCACCGTCCGTGCCAACATGAGCGCGAACGACCGCTATAGCACCGGTGACTTCTCGGTTGCATACGTCGTCGCGCACGAGTACGCGCACTCACTCCAATCCGAACTAAACCTCCTCGATGCCTTCGAGACATACAAGACCGAACTCCACGCCGACTGCTGGGCGGGAATCTGGGCGAACTCGGCCTACTACAAGGGCATCCTCGAAGCAGGAGACATCGAGGAGGCTTTCCAGACGACGCTGGACATTGGCGACTACGAGTTCAACAACCCTGGGCACCATGGAACCCCCCAGCAGCGCAGTTCAGCCTTCATGGCCGGTTACAACAGCGGCGTCCCCGCGTCCTGCGACACGTTCCTGACTTCCGACTACTAAGCGCTCCCCACACCCGGAACGGCGAAAGGCCCCGGTCGCAAAACCGGAGCCTTTCGCACGGGAGCAGCCGACCTATTAGGCCTCGCTCATCGCCGTCTTCTCCGCCTGGCCCTTGGCCGCGTAGAAAGCGGCGCGCGCCGCAATACGGCGGGTCTGCTCGGCCTGGCCCGCGTCGAGGATGTCCTGCGACACCTCCACGTT
>JAUZFY010000237.1 GCA_030840185.1 Microbacteriaceae bacterium
CTGATTGACTGTTCGTAGAGGATCTCGATGAAGATGACGATCGCCGCGATATAGGCCCTGATGATTGCCGGAATGACAATGAAAACGTCTCTGGTCTGATCGATGCGGATCGCTTAAAGCCAGCTGCGGCCGAGCCCGTACCAGATCAGATAGACCGCGAACGCGCGACCCCACCGAAGCACGAGGCGGCGTTCGAGGGCAAGGATGATGACGACGCCGATCAGGTTCCAGATGATCTCGTAGAGAAACAGCGGGTGAAAGAGGGTGCCGGCGGGTAGCCCGGTTGGGAACGCGGCGTTGGTCGACTCGATTTGTAAGCCCCAGGGCAGTGTGGTGGGGAGACCGAATAGCTCGTGGTTGAAGTAGTTGCCAAAGCGGCCTAGCGATTGCGCGACCAGCATCGCCGGCGCGAGCGCATCGGCGAAGGCCCAGAAGCGAACGCCGTGCCGGCGGCAGCCGATGTATGCGCCGAGCGCCCCGCCAAGCAGCGAGCCGTACAGAGCGTTGCCACCGTCCCAAATGGCGAAGACGTTCCACAGGTTCGCGCCGGGGAAGAAGTAGTCGGACCCATGCGTGAAGACGTGATAAAACCGCGCGCCGACGATTCCGATCGGAACGGCCCAGATGACGATGTCGAGAACGACTCCGGGTTGCCCGCCGCGACGGGCGAGCCGGCGCTGGGTGATGATCACGGCGGCGACGATTCCGGCGAGGATGCACAGCGCATAGGTGTGAATGGTCAACGGGCCGAGGGAAAACTGTGCCCAGGCGAGCGGCGGACTCGGGATGCTCGAGGGAAGAACCATTGGGGCGCCTTTCAACGGGGAGTCGGGGCGCGCATGACGACACCCGCGACAATCATCCCGCACCTTCGAAGCGCGACCTGTGAATTGTCCTTGCCGCGGGGAATGAAATGGTCCCCCCAACGTTAAGTTGAGTGGAAGGCACTCAACTTTAGGAGGTCTGATGCCTACATATTCTGACCCCGAGGAGACCGCCGGCAACTCGTTTGACGAGTTCCTGGCCCGGTATTTGCAGGGTGAGCAGGCGGCCCAGTCCGCGAGCTCAATCAACATCAGCAGGCTGCTGAGCCGACGCAGTCGCGAGGTCTTGGCCGAAGCCGCAAAATTCGCCATGGAGCACGGCCACAGTGAGCTCGACGCTCTGCACCTACTGCGGGTCCTCGCGGTTCGTGAGCCGGCGCTCAGCGTCATTACACGAATCGGGTCTGACCCGGTCGCGATAGCCGAAGCCGCCGAGCAGCGCCTGCCGGAGACATCCGCCGATCGCTCGGTATCGGCCCCGATGCTGACCCAGTCGGGTCAACGCACGCTCTTTCACGCGTACCAGGTCGCCCGGGCGTCCGGATCGACCTACATCGACCTCGAGCACCTCTTCTTCGCGCTCGTGATCAGCCAGGATTCGCCGGCAGGGCAGGTGCTGTCCGCGGCCGGTGTGACCCCCGAGTCGCTGCAGGCCGGTATGCGGGGGGAGACGGTGGATGCGGCCGGCCCGGGCGCCGAAACGACCGAGTCCGACACTCCAACGCTCGACGCCTTCGGCATCGACCTCACCGCGCTGGCTCGCGCCGGTGAGCTCGACCCGGTAATCGGGCGGGCGGATGAGATCGAGCAGACAATCGAGATCCTCTCCCGGCGCACCAAGAGCAATCCGGTACTGATTGGCGAGGCCGGCGTCGGCAAGACCGCCGTTGTCCAGGGGCTCGCCCAGGCCATCGTGAACGACGCGGTGCCGAGCCAGTTGCGTGAGAAGCGCGTTGTCGCACTCGACCTTCCCGCGATGCTCGCCGGAACGAGGTACCGCGGTGACTTCGAGGAGCGCTTGACGAAACTCATGAACGAGATCAGCGCTCACAAGAACGAACTGATCGTCTTCATCGACGAGGTGCACACCGTTGTCGGTGCCGGCGGCGCCGGCGACGGCGGAATGGACGCCGGAAACATCCTCAAGCCGCGGCTTGCCCGTGGGGACCTGCATCTCGTCGGCGCGACGACCCTCAAGGAGTACCGCGCGATCGAGAGGGATCCGGCGCTGGAACGCCGCTTCCAGTCCGTTCTGGTCGGCGAGCCGAGCATCGAGGATGCAGTACAGATTCTGTCCGGGCTTCGAAAGAGCTACGAGGATCACCATGGCGTTCGCTACACCGACGAGGCGATCCGCGCCTCGGTCGAGCTGTCGGCGCGCTACGTCACGGATCGATTCCTTCCCGACAAGGCCATCGACCTCATCGACCAGGCCGGAGCCCGACTTCGCTTGCGTCTCGGTTCTCTTGTCGACGTCTCAGGGTTGCTCGAAGAGCTCGCCACGCTGGAGGCGGCCAAGAACTCCGCGGTGGCGGTCGAGCACTACGAGGAGGCCTCGACGCTGCGGGATCGGATCGACGCGGTGCACGAGAAGCTCGACGCCGCGCGACCGGCCGAAAGCGACGACCGTTCGGCGGTCGTCGGAGAGGCCGAGATCGCGGCGGTGATCTCCCGGGCGACCGGCATCCCCGCCAGCCGACTCACCGAGATTGACCGTGAGCGGCTCGCCCGCCTTGAGGCCGAGCTGCATCACCGGGTTGTCGGCCAAGACGAAGCGGTGTCGGTGGTCGCCAAGGCAGTTCGGCGCAACCGCACGGGCATGGGCGATCAGCAGCGCCCGGTCGGAAGCTTCCTCTTCCTCGGACCGACCGGCGTGGGGAAGACCGAACTTGCCAAGGCGCTTGCCGAGTCGCTTTTCGGAAACGAGAGATCGATGGTTCGCTTCGACATGAGCGAATTCGGCGAGCGGCACACGGCCAGCCGGTTGGTTGGTTCCCCTCCGGGCTATGTCGGGTACGACGAGGCCGGTCAGCTCACCGAGCGAATCCGGCGGAACCCCTACTCGGTGGTGCTCTTCGACGAGATCGAGAAGGCGCACCCGGACGTGTTCAACCTGTTGCTGCAGGTGCTCGATGACGGGCGCCTCACTGATGGGCAGGGGCGCACCGTCGACTTTCGGAATGCCGTGATCATCATGACCTCAAACCTCGGGTCTGAGTTTCTCGCGAGCCGCGGGGGAGCGCTTGGCTTCGTCGCCAGCTCGAGCGAGTCCAACGGATTCGGTTCCGAGAAGGACCTGCGGGACCGGGTGATGGGCAAGCTTCGCGAGGCGATGCGTCCCGAGTTCCTCAACCGGATCGATGAGATCGTTCTGTTCCGCAAGCTCGACCGTGACCAGCTGCGCGAGATCGCTCGACTGTTGGTTGACGCGACCGCGGAGCGCCTCGGCCGGCGCGGGATCACGCTGAGTCTGACCGACGCGGCCATTGATTGGATCGTCGAGACCGGATATGAGCCCGAGTATGGGGCTCGACCGCTTCGCAGAGTCATCCAGCGTGAGTTGGAAGATCGTATCGCGGACCTTCTCGTGACGCCTGAACTGGACGGCGGCGGCGAGGTGACGGTAGATGTGGAGAACGGAACGCTCGCGGTTCGCGTTCGCCACAATGCGAGATTGCCGTGGGCTGCGTGAGGGCTGGAGCTTAGGGCAGCCGACGCAGCGCCACAACGGTGACGTCGTCGTCTGCTGTTGAACCGGCGATGCCAAGAATTGAGTCGACGATTCCCTGTGCGCTGAGGCGGATCGCGCGAGGCGCTCGACGTCGTCGAGAGGCCGCAGCAGCAAGCGTCCCGAAGCGGGGGATAGCTCCGGGTCACGTTTGCGGGCGGCGCGTTAGTGCGGTCGCGATTCGAATTCCGTGCTCGAGGCCGGTGGCCGTGTCTTCAGAACCGTCGACTGTGACGACGACTTGTCCCGTTTGTGACGCAGAATCCGTCTGGAAACGAAGTCCGCTCGGATCGCCGACAAGGTGAACCGAGGTGGGAAGTGCTGTCTTTGTGGCCATGCCTCCAGTTCATCCTCCTGGGGGCGCGTCAAACAGGGTCCAAAGTCACCAGTGTCAACGCTTCAGTGCGGTTGAGCGTCTCTCAATCCGAGATGGAGTACTGCGGCCTGAGTGCGTCGTTGCAATCCGAGCTTGCTGAGCAGAGCGGAGACATAGTTCTTGACGGTCTTCTCAGCGAGCGAGAGTGCCTCGCCGATCTGGCGATTCGTCAGACCCTTGGCGATCAGGCCAAGGATTTCACTCTCCCTCCTACTCAGGGAATCCAGCTCCGGGCTTCGTGCCTGATGCTGACTGATCCTTTCGACGACTCGGTTCCGCAGGGCGGGATCGAGAAGCGTCCGGCCGCTGGCCACCGCCCGGATGGACTCGACAAGACCGCTTCCGCGGATGTCCTTGAGAACGTACGCCGACGCTCCCGCGAGGACCGCGGCGTAGATGGCCTCGTCGTCGTCATACGCCGTGAGCATGATGCATTTCGTCGCCGCATTCGCCGAGCGAACGTCCCGACAGACGTCAATGCCGCTGCCGTCGGGTAGGCGCACATCGAGCACGATGACATCGGGATTGGTGGCGCCGATTCGAGCACGCGCCTGGGCGGCCGTCCCGGCCTCACCCACAACTTCGATATCCGGCTCCGCAGAGAGAAGTCCGGCGATTCCTCGTCGCACAAGCTCATGGTCGTCGACAAGAAACGTCCGGATCACATCGGTCACGCGCTTTCCTGATCCTTTGCGTCGAATGGGACACTCCACCTGAGCGTCGTACCGCGGTCGTCCGAG
>JAUZFY010000284.1 GCA_030840185.1 Microbacteriaceae bacterium
GGATGCCACCAACGTCGGCGTCGGGCAGGTCGCCGTGTTCACGCCGATTTCGCCCGAACACACCGCCCGGCTCGGCAACACGGTCGCGCTCATCGCCGCGACCAAGGCCGGCTTCATCAAGCCGGCCGCGGCCGTGGTGTCGTCCAACCAGCCACCGACCGCGCTCGCCGAACTGGAGCGCGCCAGCGAACTCATGGAAGCCAGCTTCGCCGTGCAGGGCGGCGGTTTCGAGCTGCTGTCCAACACGGTCGCCGTCGGAGGTCAGCTGATCTCGGTTCGCGGCCTCGCCGGGACCTACAATGACCTGTTCCTTCCGCTGTTTGGCGACCACCAGGCGCAAAACGCCACGGTCGCGATCGCCGCCGTGGAGTCCTTCCTCGGCGGTGGAAGCCAGACGCTCGTCGGCGACGTGCTCGCCGAGGGGATCGCCACCGCGACATCCCCTGGTCGGCTGCAAGTGCTCGGCATCGAGCCAACGGTGATTTTGGATGCCGCTCACAACCCGGACGGCGCCGAGTCGCTCACCGCCGCCATCGACCGCTACTTCACGTTCGACGAGGTGGCGATCGTGCTCGGGGTGCTCGCCGACAAGGACGCGCGGGGGATCATCTCAGCGCTGGCCCCTCTCGCCGAGGTGTTCCTGGTCACGGCCTCGAGCTCGGATCGCGCCATCCCGGTCGACGAACTCGCGGAACTGGTTCGCGAGGTCGCCCCCGACAACTCGGTCGAGGACTACGACTCTCCGGCAGAGGCGATCGAGGCAGCGCGGGCGTGGGCGGCGAAAAAGCCTCGTCGCGGCGTTGTCGTCACTGGGTCGATCACCCTGATCGGTGAGGCGATAGAGATTTCCGAGAGCGAAGGCTGGAAGCGGTGACGGAGCCGGCCGCGACGCCGAGGTCACGACGGGAGAAGTCGGCGATCGAGTCGCTGCTCTCGATCGCGCTGCTGCTCGAGGCGATCCTGATCTTCTTCGTGGTCATGGTCGCCTTCGGGCTCAAAGTGCTGCCGCCGGCGGCGGTGTTCGGCGGGGGAGCGGCGCTCTTCGTGATCATGCTCGTGACCGGTCGTCTGGTTCGCTTTCCGTGGGCGGTGTGGGCCGGGTGGGTGCTGCAGGCGGTGCTCATCGGCATCGGCGTTCTGCTGCCACTCATGTACTTCATTGGCGCGGTGTTTTGCGCCATCTGGATCTATTGCTTCCTGATGGGTCGAAAACTGGACCGTCAGAAGGCTGCCTATCTCGCCAACCCCAACAAAAAGGAGTAATGAATGGCCACCGTCGAAGAAACTCTCGTACTCGTCAAGCCAGACGGAGTGTCCCGCAACCTGACCGGGGAAATTCTGCGCCGCATCGAGTCGAAGGGGTATCAGCTGGTCGACGTGAAGCTCGTGCAGGCGAGCCGCGAGCTGCTCGCCAAGCACTACGAGGAGCACCTCGGCAAGCCGTTCTACGAGCCGCTCGTGGAATTCATGGAGAGCGGCGCTATCGTGGCGTTTCGCATCGCCGGTGAGCGTGTGATCGAGGGCTTTCGCTCGATCGCAGGCACCACGGACCCGACAACGGCGGCCCCCGGCACCATCAGGGGAGACCTCGGACGCGACTGGGGCCTCGCGGTGCAGCAGAACCTCGTGCACGGATCCGACTCGCCGGAGTCGGCCGCTCGCGAACTCGCACTCTGGTTCGACTGAGCTTCCCGTGAGCCACGGCGGCGGCCGTCGTTCAGCGCGGTGCAGGCGCTAGCCCGGTCACCGCTGAGTCACGCTGCCCCGCGCTATTGCGCGCCTCTTCAGACAAAACGGGGTTGGCACGCCGGCCCGATTAGTCCGTGGTGGCCCACATTCGTGTGTCCCCATTCCAACGGCCCGGATTTCTCCGGAGGTCTCTGACATTTGCCGCAGAGTGAACGCTCACTTGGGTCAGATTGCCTGGGTTTTGCCAAATCCTCCGGAGAAACGTGTCAGAGGGAATGATTGATGGACGGAAATGGCCCCGTCGCAACCCGAAAGGGTGCGCATCCCGATAAGGGTGCGCACCCGATCCGCTGGCTGGCGCCCCGTTAGCCCCCGTTCTGCTGCACGAAGGTGGCGAACGCGGTCGGGTCGGTGAGGGACCCGGAATACTGCGCACCGTTCACGAACACGGTCGGCGTGCCGTTGAACTTGCCGTTCTGCGTGTTCGGCAGGGTCGTGGACCCGGTCACCCGGGCGGTCGAGGCTGTCACCCAGGCCGCGAACTTGTCGCGATTCACGCACGAGGTGATTGCGCTGCTGCTGCTTCCGGCCCCCTTGAGCACCGAGAGGATCTTCGCGTTGGTGAGCCCGGTCGTCTGCTCGGCCGGCTGATTGGCAAACAGCGCCTTGTTGACCGCGAAGAAGTTGTTCGGGTCGTAATTCGCCACACAGGCTGCAGCGTTGGCGGCGCGGGACGAATACTGGGTACCGAGAGACGAGGGGTCCAGGATCGAGATGGGGTGGATCTCGAGCGTCGCCGTCCCCGCCTTGACCCAGCTGGAAATTTGGTCCTGGTTGGTCGTCTCGAACTGGTTGCAGTACGGGCACTGGTAATCGACGTAGGTCACGATGTTGACCGTTTTGGAGTGCGCCGCGGTCTTGGTCGGCACCGGCTTCTGGGTGGTCTTGAGGGCCGGCGTCGTCACTACGTCAAGGTTTGGTCCGGAAATCAGCACCCCGTCGCTGGCCATGTTCTTCGGCCCAAGGGCGACGGGTTTCGGCGCTGATCCGTTCACGATGAAGATCGCGATTATTGCGATGACGGCGAGGATGCCGATGCCGATGCCGCTCTGCAGGAAGATCCGATTCCGGCGC
Source organism: Microbacteriaceae bacterium (assembly GCA_030840185.1). Lineage (GTDB taxonomy): Bacteria > Actinomycetota > Actinomycetes > Actinomycetales > Microbacteriaceae > Lacisediminihabitans. The sequence continues at coordinate 2,824 of JAUZFY010000284.1, forward strand.
TGACGACGCTTCTCGGCCTCGCGCTCGATGCGCGCCAGTTCGCGGGCGGCCTCACGACGATCCTTCTTGCCAGGCTGCGAGGAATTGGAGTTGACGGGACCAACCATTTTGAGTGACCAACGTTCCTTTCGGCGCAAATGCGCGATTGTCAAGCTAGGAAAAGGGATTGAGAGGTTTCTCTGCGTCGGCTGTAAAAAGGCCCAAAGCAGGCTGAGCTCACAAGCGGTGAATCACGTCCAAACGAACCTGGGCGATGATGGCAATCACGACGAAACAGATCAGCGTGATCAAGGGGATGAACGTGTACGCCGTGGCGAAGAAGGAACGGGCCCGGGCGGGAACGGGGATGTTGCCCGACCTCACGTTGTGCAGGGTCACGAGCCAGAACACCGGGATCGTCACGGCCCAGGTAGCCATGCACCACGGGCAGAGCGTGAAAAGGGCAAAAATGCTCTGGTAGATCAGCCAGATGACGAGGGCGAGAGCCCCGGCGACGCCGACATTCATGGCGATCCAGAACCAGCGGGCAAACGACACTCCGGAGAGGATCAGCGCGCCGATGACGAAAACGGCGATCCAGCCGCCGATTCCGAGAAGCGGGTTGGGGAATCCGAACAGAGAGCCCTGCCAGGAACCGAGGTTCTTGCCGCAAGACACGAGCACGCTGAGATTGCAACTCGGCGCGACGGTCGGGTTGGTGAAGGTTCCCACCTTGTCCACGGTGAGACGGAAGGCGGCGAAGAACCCGATGGTCGAGAGCACGGTGAGCGACACGCCGAGCCCGGCGAAGCTGCCGTTCGGCTGGAAGCGACGGATGGCGACGGCGAGGGCCACGGCCATGAGAAGCAGCTGCACAAGCAGCAGCCAGGTGAACGCGAGGTAGGCCGCCCACAGCACGAACACGACTCCAACCGAGAAGACGACGACGAGCGCCGTCCACCAGCTCTGGGGGAGGCGCGCGCCCGAGAGCTGCGCGGCGCCAACTGCCAGGACCACCACAAAGATGACCATGGCGAACGCGGAAGACGGATACCCGAGTTCGTTGTCCGCGCCAATCAGTTTGGGCGTTCCGGACGCCGACTCGATCCCGACGAAGGCGGCAACCGTGGCAATGAAAGACACCAGCAGGCCAAGTGCCCCGACCACGGTAAGAACGATTGTTCCACCGTTGGCGCGGAAGGATCGCTCGATCGTGGGCACACACGGATTATTGCATGGGCCAAATGCCGCGTTACTCGTAATGCATGCGATAATTTGAGTAAGTCACCCGAGCCGCGCTCGACGTGACACCAAAAGAATGCTTACCGGGCACCAACCCGGGCCATGCAGAATCGGCGTCGATCAGAAGAAGATCGACCCGCATTGATGGCGTGTCGGATAGCCAGTTCCGAGCAGAGTTACCACAAACGAGCGAAACCAGAGCCAGCCCCAGCGTGTCACAGCGACCGGGGGCCGGGGGCCGGTTTCGGAGCGTAATGATTAGCGGCACATTTGCTGAGGCGCCAGTTCGCCAAGGTTTTGATCCGCACGAGAGAGTACCCGACGGGCAGCGCGGCTCCCCGATCCGGCCAAGGAGTGCACCAGAAATGGTGGAGACAACTACAGATAACAATGACGGTGCGGGAAACGAACCGAAGAAGCGGCCGCGCCTATTCGGCGGTCGCCGGGCCAAGGCAAGCGCGTCGGCAGCGGTGCCGCCAATCGCGGCGCCGACAGAGTCCGTGCCGGACCAGGTCGCGGCCCTGCCTGTCGCTGTCGAGCCTGTCGCGGTCGATACCGCGGCGGACGCCGGCAAGGCCGACACAGCGAATGTAGGCGACGCAGAGAGTGGTGTTGCCGGCAGCGCCGATACGAACAACGGCGACGCGACGACGAAAACCCAGCCGGTGAAGCGCGCCCCGGCGCGTCGCACGCCCGCAAAGGCCACGACCGCCGCGACTGGTTCGGACTCCGCGCCGGCCTCTTCAAACGATCACGAGGCCTCGACCGATGGGACTTCGGACGAGGCCGCCGCAGTCGCGCCCGTCAAGAAGACAACACGAAGTCGAGCCAAGAAGCCCGAGGTGGCGCCGGCCTCCGAAGAAACCCCGGCCACTTCGGGCGCCATCGCCGTCGAGACGCCGCGGAAGACCGCGCCGGCTCGCCCGTCCACCTCGCTGCTTTTCCAGGCGCCCGATCTGCCGGCGCTGCCGCCGCGCCGGGTCGGCCGAGACGACGACCTCGAAGACGAGCCGCGCGAGAACACCCGCAATCAGCGCGGCGATCGTAACCAACGCGAAGACCGTAACCAACGCGAAGACCGTAACCAGCGCGACGACCGCAACCAGCGCGACGACCGGGACGACGACGGCGAACCGACGACGCTCCGTCGCCGCTCCCGCCGCCGCGCCGGGGACGAAGACCGTGAGCCGGGCGGATCCGGAAACGGCAACCCCACCAACACGGTGGTCAAGGTTCGCACCCCGCGTCCGCCGCAGGAGCAGAGCAACGAGCCGACGAAGGTTCGCGGCTCGACCAGGCTCGAGGCCAAGAAGCAGCGCCGTCGCGATGGTCGGGACGCCGGTCGCCGCCGCCCCGTGATCACCGAGGCCGAATTCCTGGCTCGCCGGGAGAGCGTCGACCGCGCAATGGTGGTCCGCTCCAAGTTCAACCGCATCCAGATCGGCGTTTTGGAGGACGGTGTGCTCGTCGAGCACTACGTCGCAAAGGCTGCCGACGCGAGCCTCATCGGGAACGTCTACCTCGGGCGGGTGCAGAACGTGCTTCCGAGCATGGAGGCCGCGTTCGTGGACATCGGACGTGGTCGCAACGCCGTGCTCTATTCCGGAGAGGTCGACTGGGATGCCGCGGCCGAGAACTCGACCGACGGCAAGAGCCAGGCGCGCCGCATCGAACTCGCGCTCAAGCCCGGCGATAAGGTGCTCGTTCAGGTCACCAAGGATCCGGTCGGTCACAAGGGGGCGAGGCTCACCAGTCAGGTCAGCCTGCCGGGTCGCTACCTCGTCTACGTGCCGAACGGCTCGATGAACGGCATCTCGCGCAAGCTTCCGGATACCGAGCGGGCTCGCCTCAAGAAGATTCTCAAGGAGGTGCTTCCCGAGAACGTCGGCGTGATCGTGCGCACCGCGGCCGAGGGCGCCACCGACGAGCAGCTGACGCTCGACGTCAACCGGCTCACCGCCCAGTGGGCAGCGATCAGCCAGACCCTCGAGTCCGTGCAGGCGCCGGCGCTCCTTCACAGCGAACCGGATCTGCTCGTCAAGATCGTGCGCGACGTCTTCAACGAGGACTTCGACAAGCTCGTCATCGAGGGTGAGGACGCCGAGGCGACGATCAAGACGTACCTCGCGCAGATTGCGCCGGACCTCGTCGACCGGGTGCAGACCTATGAAGGCACCGTCGACTCGTTCGA
>JAUZFY010000288.1 GCA_030840185.1 Microbacteriaceae bacterium
TGTGCGACAAATAGAACAAGACCCTTGATTTATCAGCAGGTATGCGTGTCGCACGCGTTGTCGCACATGCCGTCGCACTTGAACCGAAGTGCTTGTGTGCGACAGATTTGCAGCAGCTTGGGCACCAGCCTCCAAGGGCCCTCATCCACACGGATGGGGCCTTTTTCGCTAACAACCCGCCAGCGACTGGGTGTCTCGGGAGCTCGCCGTGCCGACCCGAATCGAGCCACAGTGTGAGAGCGGGGCATGGCCAGGCCAGAGGGCCACTGGGAGCTGAAACTACCCCGCCGCCCGGCTTTCGCGCGTTACCCGTGCTGCCGCGGTACTGGCAATACTCCTCCGTTGGCACGCATGGTGGCTTCGTGAAGCGATTGCCGTGACATGCCTGTGGCTTCTTCGATGCGAGCCCGCGGGAACCCGTCGGTGCGGGCAGCGATCGCCATCTTGTTTCGTGCAGCTTTGTCGACTGTGAGTTGACCTTCGTCGTCGGCGATCTTTGCCGACAGCAGTTCGAGTTCCTTCAGGTCGTTTATAGCAGGGGACTTTACAGGCTGCGCGAGTGCAGTGCTTGGACGCTGGCCAGTGCATTCCGCTGTGATCGACACGGGTTCCTTTCGTAGAGTGCTGGTCCCCACCTCTTTCGGCCGGCAACGATCGACATGGTTGGAGAGATTCCTCGCGCCGGCATTGCAAACTATTTGCTCAGCGAATCGGTTGCGCTCGACTGAAGCTGGAGCACAGGTCGGAGGAGTCCAAGCCTCACCGCCAGCCGGGCTCGACTCGCTCGTGGTTGATACCCTTCTGGCCCTTCCATCCCTTGCCGATGCGGTTGATTCTCGGTGCCATCACGGCGCGAATCAGCCGGCGCTTCTCGGCGAGCTCCAGATCTTTCCACTCCAAGCGGATGGCCCCGGCGGCCAAGAGCGTCAACACAAACGGATCCATTTCCGAGAGCTTCTCCAGCCTTGCCTGCGCCGTTTTGATCTTCGGCTCAATCCTGGCTTCTTGGTCGAGCAACAGGGCGAACCGCAGTTTCGCTGCGGCGTCCGCTCGCACCTCGTCGAGATACTCCTGATACCCGGCGATCTCGTCGAGCACAGCCCGCCTCTCTGCGGCGTTGCCTTCGCCCCGGCTGCCGATCATCGCCAGGAAGTCCGGGCGCTCCAACCGCGCGAACATGAGTTCAGTCACCACCTCGTCAAGGTGTTCCTCGCGCATGGCGACGTGAAACCCCTTCTTGCCGTCTGGCCCCGGCCGCCCCGGTATGCCTGAGCAGACGTACGTGTTGTACGTCGGCCGCGGCAGAGGGTTGCCCTCGAGGTCGAACTTCTTGACTCCCGCGTTCTGCTTTCCGACTCGCATTGGGGCCCCGCAAACTCCACAGAGCGCGATCCCGGCGAGCAGGTGCTTCGCGGGCCAATCGTTCGTCCGCTTGCGCGCTGGCGGCGACATGACGATTTGCAACTTGTGCCAGGTCGCCAAGTCGATCAGCGCTGGCCACACGGCGTCGCCCACTATCTCGCCCTGATGCTGCCGCTTCCCGGCGTACGCGGGCATCGTCAACATTTGCTTTACCGCGGAGGGTGTCCAACCGTAGTTCTCGCGGTGTTCTTTGCGCGTCGGTCGCCGCGACGCGATCCCGCGCTCATTGAAGTCCTTTGCGACGGCATAGAACGTGTCCCCGTCCAAGATCCGCCGAGCGGCCTCTTTTACGATTGGAGCCTGCTCGGGATGTTCTTCGACACGGAGTAGCTCCCGAGTCTGCTTGTCATAGACGCGCTGGTACCCATAGATGTTTTTCCCGTGAGGCTTGCCCTTCTCCGCAGCGGCTCGCACGTCGCGACGGATGCGCTCGGAGGTTTTGTCTGACTCGTACTCGGCGTCCACGGCGTCCTCGAGGAGGCTGCGCCGGTCGCGGGCGTTCGCAGGGTCGTACAGCCTGCCGTGTGTCGTCACCCAGATGCGGACACGGCGCTCCTTGCAGAGGTCGACCAGGTCGACCCACTCGCCAACCCGGCGCGACCCTCGGCTCGACTCCCATATCGCGAGCACATCGGCCCCGAAAGCTTCGCGCTCCAGGTCGTCGATCAGCCTCTTGAAGTCTTCGCGGGCCTTCGTCGCGAAGCGACTAGCGCTGCGGTCCGTGTCGCGGTAGGGCGGATCAGCATGCAGGGACCAGCCCTGGCGTTCGATCGACTTGACGTTCTCATCGTGTTGTTGATCGGGGCTTTTCCCGGTCTGCTGTCTGTCCTTCGAGACCCTCAGATACTCGCGAACGCTCAGTTTTGTCATACGCACCCCCGGATCTAACTATATCTGGAGCCAATTGTGCCGTACTGATCGCAATCGTCATGCTTGCCGGTGCCGCTCTGGGGATTCCTCGCGGCTGCCGGGTGGCGGCCTCCGTTGTCATCCTTCTTGGCTTCGTCGTGCTCGTCACTCCGGAACCGAGCGTGTTGCGGGCGGCGGCCATGGCGACTCTCGTGCTCGGCGCACTTCTTGTCGGCAGGCCGCTGCGCGGCGTGCCGACGCTCGCCCTCGCCTGCCTTGTCATTCTGGCGGTGGACCCGTGGCTGTCCCGAAGCTACGGTTTCATTCTCTCCGTGCTGGCTACCGGCGGTTTGCTTGTGCTCGCCGGTCCGCTCACGAGGGTGCTCCGCCGCTGGCTGCCTCTGTGGCTTGCGGCCGTGATCGCGATCCCGCTCTCCGCCCAGCTCGCCTGTCAGCCGGTGCTCATTCTGCTGAATCCGAGCATTCCCACCTACGGGGTCCTCGCGAACCTGCTGGCCGAACCGGCCGCGCCGATCGCGACAGTGCTTGGCCTCCTGGCGTGCGCTCTGCTGCCGTTGCTTCCCGGGCCCGGCCTGGCTGCTGCCCACGTGGCGTGGCTGCCTTCCGCGTGGATCGCCGCGGTGGCCGAGTTCTTGGCCGGACTTCCCGGGGCCAGCATCCCATGGGCGCACGGAGCGATCGGCGTCGCAGCCGCTGTGCTCGTCGTTGTCCTGCTGCTCGGGGCGATACCGTTTAGAGCTGGCGGTCGAGAACGCAAATGGCGTCGGGCGTCGAGGATCGGCCTCGGCCTCGTCGTCGCCGGCTACCTCGGGATCTCCGGCGGGGATGCGGCCCGTCAGCAGCTGTCCCGCCCCAGCGACTGGCAGATTGCGATGTGCGACATTGGGCAGGGGGACGCCGTGCTGGTCAGAAGCCGGGGGCGGGTGGCCCTGATAGATGCGGGTCCCGATGTGACGCGGTTGGAGCAGTGCCTTGACACGCTCGGCATAGGTCGACTCGACCTGCTTTTGCTCACTCACTACGACATCGACCACGTTGGCGGCGCTGCTGCCGTGTTTGGCCGGGTCGACTCGGTACTCGTCGGGCCGTCTGATGGCTCGCCCGCCTCCGAGCTTGCCGCGAGCTTCGCGAAGCAAGGGGCACTCGTGAGTGAGGTGAGCCAGGGGGTAAGCGGGCTGCTCGGCGACCTGAGGTGGGAGGTGCTTTGGCCGCGCTCCCCGCTGCGCGGCGTGCTTCCCGGTAACGACGCGAGCGTCACGCTGCGCTTCACCGGTGCGGGAGACTGCCACTCCGGTTGCCTGTCCTCGCTCTTTCTCGGTGACCTTGGCAGGGAGCCGCAAGCCTTGCTTATGGCGGCAAATCGGCTTGGCAGGGCGGACGTGGTGAAAGTCGCTCATCATGGATCGTCCGACCAGAATCCGCGGCTGTACGCGGTTCTCGCGGCAACGATCGGGCTGATCGGCGTCGGTGCCGATAACGGGTATGGGCATCCGACGGACTCGCTGCTTCGCGTGCTAGCCGAACAGGGCACACGTGCGGTGCGCACCGACATCCAGGGCATGGCACTGCTGTCGCCCCGGCCCGATGGCACGGTCAGTGTGTGGACGGAGCAGGCGCTTCCCGTGGCGAACGGGACCGCACGCTGATCGCAAGAGGGGTGACAACGGCGAGGGAGTCGACGTTGGCCGTGCCGAGCGGCAGCATGTGCACGGTGTTACCCCGTGTGGTGGGCGTGCGACTGCCTCGCGCCGAACGGCACCGGGGAAGTTGTCACCGTTCGGATGGCCATGTCGTCGAGATTGGGGAGCGCTTGGGCGAGTTCGAGCTCGGCCCGGTGCGCTGTCGTTTCCGCGACGGATAGCGCTGTGTCGGCGACGATGATGGTCGCCGCTCCCTGCAGGCGATGACCGATCCAACGCAGCTGCAATCCGGACACGGATAGCACTCCCGGGGTGCGCTCAAGCGCACCGCGGGCGCGATCGAGTAGCTCCGGTTCGATCCCATCCATCAGGCGCCGCCCGATACTACGCACGGTTCCCCACAGCAGCACGATGATCGCCGCCGAGATAAGCAGGCCGACGACCGGGTCGGCAAGCGGGAAGCCGAGCATGACGCCACCGGCGCCGATGACAACCGCGAGTGACGTGAACCCGTCGATTCGGGCATGAACTCCGTCGGCGACGAGGGCGGCGGAGCCGATCTTGCTTCCGACTCGGATGCGGTAGATCGCCACGATTTCGTTGCCGGCGAACCCGACGAGGCCGGCGGCGATGACCCACCAGAGGTTGTGGAGCGGTTGTGGATTGAAGAAGCGTTCGACGGATTGGTAGGCGGCGACGACAGCCGAGATGGCGACGACGGCGATGATGAAAAGGCCGGCAAGATCTTCGGCCCGACCGAACCCGTAGGTGTAGCGCTTCGTGGCGACGCGGCGACCGAGCGCGAACGCAACCCAGAGGGGGATTGCCGTCAGAGCATCCGAGAAGTTGTGGATTGTGTCGGCGAACAGGGCGACGGAGCCGCTGATGAGCACGACGACGAATTGCAGCAGCGTCGTTCCGAGCAACACGAACAGACTGATCTTCAGAGCCCGCACACCCTGGGTGCTTGCCTCCAATGCATCGTCGATCGAGTCGGCGGCATCGTGGCTATGGGGAACGAACAGACCGTAGAAGAAGCCCTTGATCCCCGTCGGGTGCGAATGCCCGCCGTGCGAGTGGTCGTGATCGTGCGGGTGGTCGTGCTCGAGTTCGTCGTTGTGGTGACCAGCGTCCGGAGCGCTCACGCTGTCGCCTCGTTCTGCACGTGGTGATGCCGTGGGATTCCTCCGAGAGAGTGCTCCGCTTGAAAGATCGCGTCTGCAACTAGCTGGCTGGCGTGTTCGTTCTCGAGCCGGTAGAAGACCCGGGTGCCCTCCTGCCTGGTGGTGACGAAGTGCGCGAGTCGGAGTTTGGCGAGGTGCTGTGACACCGCGGCCGGCGACTTGTCGACGATGTCGGCCAGGTGATTTACGGATAGCTCGCCGTCGCGAAGGGCGAGGACCAGGCGAACCCGAGTGGCGTCGGCAAGCATCGCGAATACCTCGACCGCGAGCTCTACGTACTGACTGTCGGGCTCCCGACCACAAACCTTCGTATCTGCGCGCATATGCAGATTATTCCACACCGCAGTGCGCCGACGCGCCACCGGACCGGTACCGCCCGCCGCGGCAACGTCGGGTGGTGCGTCTACCGAAAACGCAGGAATATCACCACGGCAGCACGGTTTCCCGCTCGAATGTCGACGTTTGGTGGTGAATCTCCTGCGTTTTCAGTTTGGCGGGGGCGCATGTCCACGGAAAGTTTGCGCCGAGAAGGCACGCGTCGGACAGTCACGGGTCGAGTCCGCACCATCACGGACCGAACGCTGCGGACCATCAGGGGGCAATACCGCAGCGCCGGTGGGTCCGGCTACGCTTGAACCAGTTCACACCGAGGGAGTTTCGTTGGCAGGCAAGGCAGCGCCGCGGGGCTCGGGGTCGAAAGCCGCGCCGTCAAAGACGAGCGTGTCGATCCCGCAGCTCAGCTGGGACAAAGTTAGACCGGCGCCCGTCGTGCTCGTATCTGGAACCGAGTCGTTCCTCGCGGAACGAGCCATCCGCATGCTCCGCGACACCCTCCGCGCCGAAGACCCGAGCATCGAGATCAGCGACCTCGAGGCCGACAGCTACGCTCCCGGGCAACTTCTGACCCTCGCAAGCCCATCCCTGTTCGGGGAACCGCGGATGATCCGGGTAAGCGGTGTCGAGAAGTGCACCGACGCCTTCATTGCCGAGACCATCGCCTACCTTGACTCGCCGGCGGAGGACACCTACCTCGTGCTGCGACACGGCGGCGGGGTTCGCGGCAAAAAGCTCCTCGACGCGATCCGTGCTGGTCTCGGAAGCGGCATCGAGATTGCCTGCGCGGAGTTGAAGAAGGATTCCGACAAGCTCGAATTCGCGGCGGCGGAGTTCGC
>JAUZFY010000308.1 GCA_030840185.1 Microbacteriaceae bacterium
GTCGCGTCGACGTCCGTGTGCACCGCGACCGCGCGCACGCCGAGCCGGTGCAGCGTGCGGATCACCCGGCAGGCGATCTCGCCCCGGTTCGCGATGAGCACCGTCTCGAACACGGCGGTCACATCCGGAAGACGCCATAGGCGACGTCATCCATCGGTGCTCTCGCACACACATCGAGGGCGAGCCCGACGACGGTTCGCGTGTCGGCGGGATCGATGATCCCGTCGTCCCAGAGCCGCGCGGTCGAGTAATACGGATTGCCCTGCCGCTCGTACTGCTCGGCAATCGGGGCGCGAAATGCCTCCTCGTCCTCCGCCGACCAGGTGCCACCGGCGGATTCGATTTGCTCCCGGCGGATGGTGGCGAGCACCGACGCGGCCTGGGGGCCGCCCATCACGGAGATGCGGCTCGCCGGCCACATCCACAGAAAACGTGGCGAATAGGCGCGACCGCCCATCGAGTAGTTTCCGGCGCCGAACGATCCGCCGATCACGACGGTGAGCTTTGGTACGCGGGCGCACGCGACGGCGTTGACCATCTTGGCCCCGTGCTTGGCGATGCCACCTGCCTCATATTCGCGACCGACCATGAAGCCGGTGATGTTCTGAAGGAAGAGCAGCGGAGTCTTGCGCTGGTCGCACAGCTGGATGAAGTGGGCGCCCTTGAGGGCTGACTCGCTGAACAGCACTCCGTTGTTAGCAATGATGCCGACCGGATGACCGTGGATTCGGGCGAATCCGGTGACGAGGGTCGACCCGTACTCCTTCTTGAACTCGTGGAACTCGCTGGCGTCGACCAGGCGGGCGATGATCTCCCGCACGTCGTACGGCACCTGAAGTCCGATCGGGACGACGCCGTACAGTTCGTCGGGGTCGACCGTCGGCGGGCGGGTGGGAGCCACCTCGTAGGGGAGCGCCGGTTCCGGCGGAAGCTGCCCGACGATGTCACGCACGATGTCGAGGGCGTGTTCGTCGTTGTCGGCGAGATGATCGGTAACCCCGGAGACCCGCGAGTGGGTGAGGCCGCCGCCGAGGTCCTCGGCGCTCACCACCTCTCCCGTCGCTGCCTTCACCAGGGGAGGGCCGCCGAGAAAGATGGTGCCCTGGTCGCGCACGATGACCGTCTCGTCGCTCATCGCAGGGACGTACGCGCCGCCGGCCGTGCTCGAGCCGAGCACCGCCGCGATCTGGGGAATGCCGCGCGAAGACATCCTCGCTTGGTTGTAGAAGATGCGTCCGAAGTGGTCGCGGTCGGGGAACACCTCATCCTGGCGAGGGAGGAACGCTCCGCCGGAGTCGACCAGATAGATGCACGGCAGGCTGTTTTCCGCCGCAATCTCCTGCGCTCGCAAGTGCTTCTTCACGGTCATCGGGTAGTAGGTTCCGCCCTTGACCGTCGCGTCGTTGCAGATGATCATGCAGTGGCGACCGGCAACCAGCCCGATGCCGGCGATGACGCCTGCGCCCGGAGACTCGTTGTCGTACAGGTCCAGCGCGGCGAGCGGAGCGATCTCGAGGAACGGACTCCCGCGATCAAGCAGGTAGTCGACCCGATCCCTCGGAAGCAGCTTTCCGCGACCGGTGTGTCGCTCGCGCGCCCGATCCGACCCGGCGTGCGAGACCCGGCGCAGCCGCTCTCGCAATTCGGCGACGAGGGCCCGCCCGGCCGCGTCGTTAGCGACGAATTCCGCCGCGGACCGGCGCGCGGTGCTGGACAAAGTCTCCATCGACGATCCATTTCGGTTAACGAGCCCTAATTGAAAATAACGTTAGCGGTCGTTAACTGAGATGTCGAGCCGCGCGGTCTCGGCCCGCCGGTGCCTGCTCAGGTCCGTGCTTGGCCCGCACCATAGAATCGGCTTGAGCTTCGCATCGGCGGCGTCATGGGAAAGGTCGGAATGAACAGGATGCGCAGTGCCGGCCTCCTGGTCGCGGCCCTGGTCGCGGCCAGCGCGCTTGCCGGGTGCTCCCAGTCTCCTTCAGCAGACAAGCCCACGGCCATCCCGGGAGCGTCCGCAGTGGCGACGGCGCGTCCTACGCCCTCTCCAACCCCCAGTGCGGAGTTCGACGCGATGGCTTCGGCCGAGGGCAACAAGCCCTTCTTCGACAGCGTCAACACCGCGCTGTTCGCAGCCAATGCCTCGGCGAACGGCCGCGACATCATCGACAACCTGGTCAAGGCCGGATTCGACAAGTCGATGATGCAGGTCACACCGGACACCACCACGACCGGCGGCCGGGTTGACGCCATCCTGTTCTCGGTGCGGATTGGCACGTCCTGCCTGCTCGGGCAGCACGGCAGCGCCTACAGCAGCGCCGTCGAGCCCGCTCTCGCCAACGGCACGTGCCTCGTGGGAAAGACCCGTCCGATCGACTGGTAGCCCCGTCCACCGAACGAGCGGTTCGGCTGTTCCGCCGGCCAGCCTAAACTTGGGTACATGGCCGAATTCATTTACTCGATGGTGCGCGCCCGCAAAGCGGTCGGCGACAAGCTCATCCTTGACGACGTCACCATGTCGTTTCTGCCCGGAGCAAAGATCGGTGTGGTCGGGCCGAACGGTGCCGGCAAATCCACCATCCTCAAGATCATGGCCGGACTCGACACCCCGAGCAACGGTGAGGCGCGGCTGAGCCCCGGCTACAGCGTTGGCATCCTGATGCAGGAACCGGAACTCGATGAGAGCAAGACGGTCCTCGAAAACGTT
>JAUZFY010000186.1 GCA_030840185.1 Microbacteriaceae bacterium
CATGAAGCTCGCCCGGAGCGTCGAGGCCAACCCGCGTGAGCTTGCCCTCGAACTCGCCGAGAGCATCCAAGCCATCGACGGCATCGCCTCGGTGGATGTCGCGGGCCCCGGCTTCATCAACATCACCCTCGACGCGGCCGCGGCCGGCGCCGTCGCCAAGACGATAGTCGAGCAGGGGTCGGCATTTGGCAACGGGACCCTGTACGACGGCGTGAAGATCAACCTCGAGTTCGTTTCTGCGAACCCGACCGGTCCGATCCACCTCGGAGGGGTGCGCTGGGCGGCGGTGGGCGACAGCCTCGCCCGAATTTTCACGGCCGAGGGCGGTCTCGTCACCCGCGAGTACTACTTCAATGACCACGGCGGCCAGATCGACCGCTTCGCGCGCAGCCTGCTCGCGAGCTACCTCGGCGAACCGACCCCGGAAGATGGGTACGGCGGGCAGTACATCGCCGACATCGCCGACCGCGTCGTCACCGCCTATGACGCCGGCGAGCTGACCAGGCTCGACCGCGCCGACCAGCAGGAGGTCTTCCGTTCGATCGGTGTGGATCTCATGTTCGGCGATATTAAGAAGAGCCTTCACGACTTCGGAGTCGACTTCGACGTCTACTTTCACGAGAACAGCCTGCACGAGCAGGGCGCCGTCGAGGCTGCGATTGCCAGGCTCCGCGAGCTCGGGCACATCTTTGAGGCGGACGGCGCGACCTGGTTGCGCACAACCGAATTCGGCGACGACAAAGACCGCGTGGTCATCAAGAGCGACGGGGAGGCCTCCTACATTTCGGGCGACCTCGCCTACTACCTGAATAAGCGCGAACGCGGATTCGAGCGCAACATCATCATGCTCGGCGCCGATCACCACGGCTACGTGCAGCGGCTGATGGCCATGACGGCCGCGTTCCACGATGTGCCGTATGTCAACCTCGAGGTGCTCATCGGGCAGATGGTCAACCTCGTCAAGGACGGCACACCGCAGCGCATGAGCAAGCGAGCCGGAACCGTCGTAGTGCTCGAGGACCTCGTCGACGCCGTCGGCAGGGATGCCGCGCGCTATGCGCTCGTTCGCTCGTCGAGCGATTCGCAGCTGGACATCGACCTCGACCTGTTCACGAAGCGCACCAACGACAACCCCGTTTTCTACGTCCAGTACGCCCACGCGCGCACCCACTCGGTGGCCCGAAATGCCGCGGACAGTGGAGTGGACCGCAGCGTGTTCGACGCGTCGCTGCTCACCCACGAGACGGAAAGCGTCCTCCTTGGAGTGCTCGCCGAGTTCCCCCGGGTTGTCGGGCAGGCCGCCGAGCTGCGCGAGCCACACCGCGTTGCCCGCTACGCCGAGGAACTCGCCGGGGCCTACCACCGCTGGTACGACAACTGCCGGGTCACCCCGCTCGGCGACGAGCCCGTATCCGACGTGCACCGCACCCGACTGTGGCTCAACGACGCCACCGGCACGGTGCTCCGCAATGCCCTCGGGCTCCTTGGAGTCTCGGCTCCCGAGAGGATGTAGCGCATGCCCGAATCCCTGCCGGAGTGGCGGCCCGAGGAGGCCACTCCGGAGAAACCGCTCGACGTCACGGGCACTAAAATTCCGCGTCGGCACCGATCGCGACGCGTGTTCGCCATCGTCGGCGGCCTGGTCGTTCTGGTCATCGTCGCCGCGGTTCTGCTCGACGGTGTTGCGCGAAATGTCGTGGCGAACCTGATCGAGTCGAAGGTGCGAAGCTCGCTGTCGTTGCCCGCCTCGGCGCCGGTCGACGTGACGATAGGTGGAAGCTCCGTACTGCTGCAGCTCGCCACCGGTCGGCTGCAGACGGTAACGATCGCCGTGGATAACCTCGCGGTGGGAGAGCTTCGCGGCAACGCCGTGATCACCGCGACGGGTGTCCCGACCGATACCAGCAAGCCGATCGACCACGGGAGCCTCGTGTTCACGGCCGGCCAGTCCCAACTGTCCACACTTCTCACCGGCTTCGCCGGCCTACCGATCACCTCGGTCGCGCTTGGCGGCGGCGCGGTGAATGCGGACATCGTCGCAACGGTCTTCGGCATGAAGCTTCCGATCACCGTTGCTCTGGCGCCGAAGGCCATCAACGGGCAGCTCGGTCTCACCCCGAAATCACTCACCCTGAGCGGTGCGACCCTCAGCCCATCCGCGGTGCGCGCCTCCCTCGGTTCGGTCGCCGATTCGCTGCTCGCCACCCAGAAGGTCTGCGTGGCGAAATATCTGCCGCGAGCGTTCTGGCTCGATTCGGTCAGCGTGCGCGGCTCAAACCTTCGGCTCTCCGTCAACGCTTCGTCATTCACGCTCAACAGTGACCTGTTCTCCTCGAAGGGAGTGTGCCCGTGACCCAGAACCCGCTCGCGCCGGGATGGCTGTTGCATCCGGATGATGCAAACGAGTTGCCCTCGACCGTCTGGTCGAGGAACGCGGCCCGCACCGCATCCGGCGAACTCTCCGTAGCGGGCGTCGCGGTGTCGGAGCTGGCCGCCCGGTTCGGAACGCCGCTCTACGTCGTGGATGAGGCCGACGCGCGCGGACGCGCCGTCGAGGCGCGGGAGTCGTTCGACCGCGAATTCGCCCGGGTCGGATCGGGCGCGAAGGTCTACTACGCAGGCAAGGCGTTCCTCAGCACCGAGATCGCGCGCTGGGTGACCGAGGCCGGCCTCTACATAGACGTGTGCAGCGGGGGAGAGCTTGCAGTCGCCCTCGCCGCGGGCGTCGACCCCGGCCGACTCGGCTTTCACGGCAACAACAAGTCGCTCGCCGAGATCGATCGCGCGGTGGCGTCCGGGCTCGGCGTCATCGTTATCGACAGCCTCATCGAGATCGAGCGGGTGGCGGATGCCGCGGCTCGGCACTCCCGGGTGCAGCCGGTGAGACTCCGGCTCAACAGCGGGGTTCACGCGCACACTCACGAGTACCTCGCCACCGCGCGCGAGGACCAGAAATTCGGCATCACCATCGCCGACGCCCCGGCGGCTGTGGCGGCGATCCGCTCCCACCCGCAGTTGAGCTTCCTCGGCTTGCATTCGCACATTGGTTCGCAGATCTTCGAATCCGACGGTTTTGTCGAGGCGGCGAAGCGACTGCTCACGCTGCAGGCCGAGCTGCTCACCGGCGGCCCGATCCCGGAGCTGAATCTCGGTGGCGGATTCGGCATCGCCTACACGAGCGGGGAGACGGCAATGGCGCTTCCCGAGGTGGCGGCCAGATTCGCCGACATCGTCTCGAGCGAGTGCGCACGGCTCGGCATTCCCGTGCCCGTCGTCGCCGTCGAACCCGGTCGCGCCGTGATCGGCCCCTCCACGTTCACGCTCTACGAGGCCGGAACCATCAAGGACGTCGACGTGACGACGGGCGAGTCAAGCGCCGTGCGCAAGTACGTGAGCGTCGACGGCGGCATGAGCGACAATGTGCGGCCCGCCCTCTACTCCGCCGACTACTCGGTGCGAATCGCGAACCGCACCTCGGATGCCGACCCGGCCCTCGTGCGCATCGCCGGCAAGCACTGCGAGAGCGGCGACATCGTGGTTCACGCTGACTACCTGCCAGGCGACGTCGCAGCCGGGGACCTGCTCGCCGTTCCGGCGACCGGCGCCTACTGCTGGTCGATGGCGAGCAACTACAACTACCTCGGCCGACCGGCGGTCGTCGCCGTCGCGGACGGCGCCGCTCGCGTGATCGTGCGCGGCGAGACCGAGGCCGACCTGCTCTCCCGCGACGTCGGCGTTCCCGCCGCGCGCGCGACCGGCCACGACAAATCCTCCGCCGCGGGCGTCTCCGCACGCTCAACGACCGACAGGGAAGCATCATGATCGAGTACCGCAACCTCAGAGTCGCCCTCCTCGGCGCGGGATCGGTCGGCGCTCAGGTCGCCGCCCTCCTGATCGAGCACGGCCAGGAGCTAGCCAACCGGGCCGGCGCCGGCCTCGAACTCGTCGGTGTGGCGGTACGCGACGTCAACGCGACGCGATCGACGGACATCCCGCGGGAACTGCTCACGACGGACGCCGAGTCGCTCATCCTCGGCGCGGACATCGTGATCGAACTCATGGGCGGCCTCGAGCCGGCCCGCACCCTCATCCTGCAGGCGCTCAATTCCGGCGCCGACGTGATCACCGGTAACAAGGCCCTCCTCGCCACGCACGGCCCCGAGCTGTTCGAGGCGGCCGAGCAGGTCGGCGCTCAGTTGTATTACGAGGCCGCGGTTGCGGGGGCCATCCCGATCATTCGGCCGCTGCGCGACAGTCTGGCCGGCGACCGGATCCAGCGCATCCTCGGAATCGTCAATGGCACGACGAACTTCATCCTCGACCGGATGGACCGGGCGGGGGAGAGCCTCGAAACCGCCCTCGCCACCGCGACGGAACTCGGGTACGCCGAGAAGTCAGATCCGTCCGCCGACATCGAGGGCTTCGACGCCGCGCAGAAGACGGCGATTCTGGCGAGCCTCGCATTCCACACCACGGTTCCGCTCGACGCGGTGTACCGGGAGGGAATCACCGGCGTGACGCTCGCGCAGGTGGATGCCGCGCGCAAGGCCGGTTACGTCGTCAAGCTTCTCGCAATCTGTGAGCGTCTCACCGACGAGCAGGGCGTCGAGGGAGTGTCGGCTCGCGTCTACCCGGCGCTCGTGCCGCGTGATCATCCGCTCGCCGCCGTCCACGGGGCGAAGAATGCCGTGTTCATCGAGGCGGAAGCGGCCGGCGACCTCATGTTCTATGGCGCGGGGGCCGGCGGAATCGAGACTGCGTCGGCCGTACTCGGTGACCTCGTCTCGGCAGCCCGCCGGCACGTCATCGGCGGCCCCGGCGTCGCGGAGTCGACCCACGCGAACCTGCCGATCCTGCCGATCTCCCGGGTGATTACCCGCTATCAGATCACCCTCAGCGTCGTCGACCAGCCCGGCGCCCTCGCCGCCGTCGCCGTATTGTTCAGCGGGCACGGCGTCTCGGTCGAAACGCTCACCCAGTCGGTGCAACTCTCCGACTCTGGCGTGAGCACGCCCTCACCCACCGCTACCCTTGTAATTGGCACCCACGAGGCATCCGAAGCCGATCTCGCGGCGACCGTTCTCGCGCTCGAATCAAGCGACGTCGTCAGCCAGGTCACATCCGTACTGAGAGTAGAAGGATCATAATGGCCCACCAGTGGCGCGGTGTCCTCCGCGAATACGCAGACCGCCTCGATGTCTCCGACGCGACCCCAATCATCACGCTCGGCGAGGGGGGCACTCCGCTCATTCCGGCGCCAGCGCTCTCGGCGCGCACCGGTGCGACTGTGTGGGTCAAGTACGAGGGAATGAACCCGACCGGGTCGTTCAAGGACCGCGGAATGACGATGGCGATCTCAAAGGCTGTCGAGCACGGCGCAAAGGCGATCATTTGCGCCTCGACCGGCAACACGTCGGCCTCGGCCGCCGCCTACGCCACACACGCCGGCATCACCGCCGCCGTACTGGTGCCGGAGGGGAAGATTGCTCTCGGCAAGCTCAGCCAGGCGATCGCGCACAACGCCGAGCTGCTGCAGGTGCGCGGCAACTTCGACGATTGCCTGAATATCGCCCGCGACCTCGCCGCGAATTACCCGGTGCACCTCGTCAACTCGGTGAACCCCGACCGCATCGAGGGCCAGAAGACCGCGGCGTTCGAGGTCGTCGAAGTGCTCGAGGACGCCCCAGACTTTCACATCGTTCCGGTCGGCAACGCGGGCAACTACACCGCCTACTCCCGCGGATACACCGAGGAACTCGCCCGCGGCGCGACGACGAAGCTTCCGCGCATGTTCGGCTTCCAGGCCGCCGGGAGTGCGCCGATAGTTCTCGGGCACGTCGTCAAGCACCCGGAGACCATCGCGAGCGCCATCCGCATCGGCAACCCGGCGTCCTGGGAGCTCGCCCTCGCCGCTCGGGAGGCGAGCAATGGATACTTCGGCGCGATTTCCGACGAGCACATCCTCGACGCGTACCGCATTCTTGCCGCGGAGGTAGGGATCTTCGTCGAGCCGGCATCCGCCATCAGCGTCGCCGGGTTGCTCGAGCGTTCCGCCGCCGGCGAGATTCCCCGCGGCTCAACGGTCGTGCTCACGGTCACCGGCCACGGACTCAAGGACCCGCAGTGGGCCTTGCGCACCGCCGACGGAGCAGATGTCACCCCGACGGTTGTCGCGAACGACACCGATGAGGTGGCCGGCGTCCTCGGTCTCGCTAAAGTCTCGGTATGACCGCGCCCGTTCCCACGACCGGCGCGCCAACAACGCTCGTCGGCCGTTCGGTGACGGTGAGAGTCCCTGCCACCACGGCGAACCTCGGCCCGGGCTTCGACACCCTCGGGCTCGCGCTGTCGCTCTACGACGAGCTAACCGTCACGGTTCGCGACGCCCCCGGGGCGAGCGTCGAGGTCATCGGTGTCGGCGCCGGCGAGGTGCCGACCGACGAGTCCAACCTGGTGGTCCGGGCCATTGCATACACATTCGCCGCATATTCGCAGCAGATGCCGGGAATCGACCTCGTCGCGCGCAACGCTATCCCGCACGGGCGAGGGCTCGGGTCATCCGGGGCCGCGATCGTGTCGGGCATCATGGCGGCCAAGGGACGTCTCGAGGGGATCGTCGCACTGGCTTCGCAAGCGCTGCTCGCGCTCGCGACCACCCGCGAGGGTCACCCCGACAACGTCGCTCCTGCACTGTTCGGCGGGCTGACCATCGCCTGGACGACGGATGCCGGACCGCAGCACAAGAAGCTCATCGTGCATCGCGGTGTGTCGCCGCTCATCGCCGTTCCGCAGAGCACCATGTCGACGGAACTCGCCCGGAGCCTTCGGCCGGCATCGGTGCCTCACGAGGACGCCATCTTCAACGTCTCCCGGTCCGCGCTGCTCATTGCCGCCCTCATCCAGAGCCCGGAGCTGCTGCTCGCGGCCACCGAAGACAAACTGCACCAGAGCTACCGTGCGGCGGCAATGCCGGAGACCGAGGCCCTCATCTCCACCCTGCGGGGGCACGGCTTGCCCGCCGTCGTCTCGGGGGCGGGACCGTCGATTCTCGTGCTGTGCAGCGACCCGGCGCAACGTCTCGTCGCGGCTGAGCTCGTCGCTTCCCAGGCCGACTCACCGTGGCAGTCGCTGCTGCTGGCCGTTGACTTCAAAGGTGCTACAGTGACAATGCACCCCGTAGATAACTCGGCATAGTCCGAAGCCCCGGGCACGCATCATCACCAGCAATCGCCTCAACGCTTTCCCACGATGCAGCCGCAATTGACTGCACAATCGAAGGTTATAGCGCCGAACGACAAGCTCTCCCGCAAGCCACAGCTGTACCTGTCAGGTACGGATCTTGCGAGGGGAAAGGAACCCTCTTAGTGACTAACCTCACTGTCCGTGCAATTGAGCAGGACCCAAGCGCCCTCGCCAAACTTCGACTTCCCGAGCTTCACGCTCTGGCCGCCGAGCTTGGCCTCAGTGGCGCGTCCAAACTTCGTAAAGGAGAACTAGTGGACGCAATATCCGAAATCCAGAGCAACACAGCAACCCCCGACCTAGCGGACACCCTCGTGGTTGACGCCCCGGCGCTGGAGGCGCCAGTCGCCCAAGAGGCGGCGCCAGAGCAGGCCGCACCCGAGCAGGCCGCGCCGGAGCAGACGACAGAGTCGTCCGTCGCGCCAGTTGCAAAGAAGCGCGCCTCCCGACGCGCCAGCACTTCGATCGTCGACGCCGGAGCCGCCGAGGCTCCCGTGATTGAGTCGACCCGTGAGCGAGTCGCAAAGGCGAAGGCGGCACCGAAGTCGGTAACCCGTCACGCCAACGGCGCTAAGGGTGGAATAGACCTCGTACCCGGTCAGGAGGCCGAGCGCGCTGCTCAGGCCGACGGCGGCAACGCAGCAACCGGCCTCGACCGCATCCCCGGTCAGGAGGCAGAGGCGGTCGCCCTTGCCGACGCACAAACCACCGACGTACAGACCACTGCCGCAGCCGAGCTCGTTCCCGCCCAGGAGACCGAGCCGCAGACGGATGAACCGCAGCAGCCGACCCGCAACTCACG
>JAUZFY010000259.1 GCA_030840185.1 Microbacteriaceae bacterium
CGGGAGGAATCGATATCGAACACCTTGCCCCAGTGCGGGCGGCCCTGAAATGGGGCCAGCGCGGCATCGATGGTGGGCAAGAGGCGGAACACGGCCTCGTTCTGCGTCCAGGTGAAATGGAATCCGACGGTGTCGCGCCCGTACGCGGGCGACAGCCACAGGTCATCCGCCCTCATCGTGCGGATCTCTGAGATCAGTAGGTACGGTGCCATGGTCGGGCCGAGCGCCCGCATCGCGTCGATGGCGGCGACTGCGTGCTCGCGGGGCACGAGGTACTCAGTCTGCAGCTCCTCACCGGCGCTCGGCGTGAAGCCCATTCGAAAGTGCGCCAGCCGGTCCCACCACGGCCCTGGCACGCCGCTTTGCTGCGTCGCGTTGGCGCTCGGGCCGCCGGGTAGCGGATGCAGCTCGGTCGTCTGCTTGACGGCGCCGAACAGGTCGTCCCCATCGGCCGCGGTGGTGTCGGCGTCGAGGCGACTCTTCAGCCACACCGTGGTTGCGCCGACAGCTCCCCAGAGGGTGAAGACGCTCACACTGTAGGCGCTGGACGTAATCTCATCGAAGTGCTCCCGCAGCTCGGCCCAACCGAGGTTCTCGAACACGTCCTGCCGAACGTCGAAAGTCGGCTCGATGTCGAGGGTCACCGCCGTGATGACGCCGAGGGCGCCGAGAGAGACCACCGCGCCGTCAAAACCGGTCTCGCCGCGGGCAAGTCGGCGCGACTCGCCGGTCGCCGTGACGAACTCCAGGGCTGCGACCGCCGTTGGCAGGGTGCCGTTCCGGTCGCCGGATCCGTGCGTCCCGGTCGCGATGGCTCCGGCAACCGAGATGTGCGGGAGGGACGCGAGATTATGCAGAGCCCAGCCGCTGTCGCTCAGTCGCTTGGCGAACTCGCCGAAGCGCAGGCCTCCGCCCACCGTGACCGTGCGCGAATCGGCGTGCACCTCGAAAATCGCCGGAAGGCGGGAGAGGGAGACCTGGGTGGCAGGGGAGTCCGCTACATCGTTGAACGAGTGACGACTGCCGAGCGCCTTGATCCGATCGGAGGCAGCCACCGCGTGCTGAAGCTCCTCGATCGACCCGGGCGACTCAAGTTTCGTGGCTCGATACTCATAGTTGCCGGACCAGTTTTTCGAAGTCATCCGGCAAGTCTAGGAACACCAGACGGCTACTCAGGTCCAGATGCGGCAGGCGATGCGTGACGCGCCCGACGCGCCCGGACGATTGCCCAGGCGACGGCCGCGACACCTCCCAGGAACGCGAGCCACGGGATCAGCACCCCCGCGACGACGAGAAGCCCGGAGAGAAAACCGACGAACGCGTCGAAGCCGATCGCCAGCCCCGCGAGAAAGGTGGCGGGAGACGGCTTCGGCCCTGCGGCGACAGCGCCGAGCATGAGCGTCACGGTAGAGAGATCCACACGGTCGGTGATCGAGCGCTTCTGAGATTCGAGGCTTTCGAGCTCTCCCTGCCGGGTGGCGAGAGTCGACTCGATGGAGATCAGATCCGCGGTCGTCGCCGCTCGGGACATCAGGTCGACGAGTCGGGCGACGGATGTCCGCAGCGCAACGATCCGCGCGTCGAGGTCTTTCGACTCGGCGGTCACGTCCTGTTGCGATAGGTCGATGCTTTCGAGCCGACCGAGCGTCTTCAGCTCGTCGATGGTCGAGTTGAGCCGGGCGGAGGGGATGCGCGCGATCAGCTTCGCCGAGCCCGGTTCGGTCTTCGTGGCGGCACGTTCGATCCGACCGTCGATCCTCCCGCCCGCCGCCTCGACCATCCGCACCGCGGACTCCACCGCAGTGGCCGGCCGCTCGACCGTGACCGACATGGTGCCCGTCGTTATCACCTGCCGCCCAGTTGCGGTCGTCTCGGAAGCGGCGGCTCCCGAACTGGCGCCGGGATTCTTGTCGGCCGAGCCGCGGCCACTCGAGTCGGTGGCGACGCTTGACCCCGCCGTTGACCCGGTCGAGCCGCTCGTAGTTGCCGAGCATCCGCCGAGCGTGAGAGCAGCGAGAATCAGGGCCGTTGACATCACTATTCGTCTCATGCCCCACGGTAGAGTCAGCGGTCGCCGAAGCACTACCCAACGTTTCCCGCCAGTTATTCGTCACCCCTTCTGGCGGCACCGGGAATCCTCTTGTGCTTCACGGGACCCGGCGGCCCGCGCATGACCGCCCGCCTGCACCGAAAACGCAGGAGAATCACCACTGCGGCATCGTTTTCCGCCTGAATGGTGATGCTAAGTGGTGAATCTCCTGCGTTTTGAGTGAGCGGCTGAGCGTCACCGGCGGCACGACTCGGTACACCTAGGCTTAAGCAATGGACACCCGCACCCTCGGTCGCACCAATCGCTCCGTCTCCGTGATCGGTCTTGGCACCTGGCAACTCGGAGGCGACTGGGGCGAGGTGACCGAGGCGGATGCCCGCGCTGTGCTCGACGCGTCGGTAGCGGCTGGCGTCACGGTGTTCGATACTGCGGACGTCTACGGTGATGGGCGAAGCGAGACCCTTATCGGCGAGTACCTCGCCGACAACCCGGGCAACGAGATCACGGTCGCGACGAAAATGGGGCGGCGCGAGGCGCAGGATCCGGCGAACTACACCCTCGACAACTTCCGTCGGTGGACCGACCGGTCTCGCGCGAACCTGCGCACCGACCGGCTCGACCTCGTGCAATTGCACTGCCCGCCAAGCGTCGTCCTGAGCACGGATTCTGTGTACGACGCTCTGGACACTCTCGTTTCCGAAGGGGCGATCGCCAACTACGGTGTGAGCGTCGAGACTGTCGCGGAGGCGCTCGCCGCGATCGCGCGACCCAATGTCGCGACGGTGCAGATCATCCTGAACGCCTTCCGGCTCAAGCCGCTTGACTCCGTGCTTCCGGCGGCCATCGCGGCCGGCGTCGGAATCGTCGTGAGAGTGCCGCTCGCCTCCGGACTGCTCGGCGGCAAGTACACCGCAGGCACGACCTTCGCCGCCAACGATCACCGCACGTACAACCGCGACGGTTCGGCGTTCGACGTCGGCGAGACGTTCTCCGGCGTGGACTTCGAGCAGGGTGTGCGGGCCGCTCAGGAGTTCGCGGCGCTTCTGCCCGGCGAGCCCGCGGCGGCCGGTCTCAGTACCGCACAGGTCGCCCTCGCCTGGGTCGCCCAACTCGACGGCGTCAGCACCGTGATCCCGGGCGCTCGCAACGTCGACCAGGCGGCGTCGAACGCCGCAGCCGGATCGGCTCCCCGGCTAAGCGCCGAGTTCACCGCCGCGGTCACCGACATCTACGACCGGTACTTCCGGGCGGCCATTCACGACCGCTGGTAGCGCCGCGGCGCTCGCCGGTCAGTGCGCGTCGGGGTCCATACCGGTGCGAGCCCCGGACTCCAGTGACGCGATCGCCGAGAGGTCGTCCGCATCCAGTTCGAAGTCGAAGACGTCGATGTTTTCCGCGATTCGCGCCGCGCTCACCGACTTCGGGATCACGACGTTGCCAAGCTGGATGTGCCAGCGCAGCACTACCTGCGCCGTGGTCTTGCCATGTCTCGCGGCGATCGACTCGAGCACCCGGTCGCCGATCACCCGTCCGCGCGCCAGCGGTGACCACGCCTCGGTGACGATGCCGTTGGCCCAGTCGTAGTCTCGCACCCCCCGTTGCGGCAGCCAGGGGTGCAACTCCACCTGATTGACCGCCGGAACAATCTCGGTCTCCGTGAGCAGGAGCTCGATGTGATGCGGCGCGAAGTTGGAGACACCGATGGATAGCGCCCGGCCTTCGGATCGGATTGCTTCGAGGGCCCGCCACGTGTCGACGAACAGGTGCTTCGATGGCACCGGCCAGTGAATGAGGTAGAGGTCCACGTAGTCGAAGCGGAGCAGGTCGAGGCTCGAGTCGAACGCGCGCATGGTGCGGTCGTAGCCGTGGTCGCTGTCCCACACCTTGGTCGTGACGAAAATGTCTCCCCGGGGCACTCCCGACGCCCGCACCCCATCACCCACCCCGCGTTCGTTGTTGTAGAGGGTCGCCGTGTCGATGTGCCGGTATCCGGATCCGATTGCGGTCTCGACCACACGCGCTGCATCCGAATCGGCGACCTTGTAGACCCCGAGTCCGAGTTGCGGGATGCGGCGGCCGTCGTTCAGGGGGAG
Source organism: Microbacteriaceae bacterium (assembly GCA_030840185.1). Lineage (GTDB taxonomy): Bacteria > Actinomycetota > Actinomycetes > Actinomycetales > Microbacteriaceae > Lacisediminihabitans. Next base: position 4,144 of record JAUZFY010000259.1, read on the forward strand.
TGAGGGGGAGGTCGCGGCAGTGGTCATCATCCCATTATCGGGAATGCATGATTGTTAGTGGCGTTACGGCAGTAACCACACTGTTTGACTTACGGGAGAACCATGTCAAGGCTCATGATCATCGTTGGAAGCGTTCGTCCCGGCCGTATCGGCCTGCCGATCGCCACGTGGGTGCGCGACTCGGTCGCCGCCCGCGGTGACTTCGAGATCGACTGGGTCGACCTCGCGGAGCTCGGGCTTCCGTTCATGGACGAGCCGAGTCATCCGCGCCTTCGCACCTACACGCACCAGCACACGCTTGACTGGAGCGCTCGAGTGGATGCCGCGGACGCGATCCTGCTCGTCACTCCCGAGTACAACCACAGCTACTCGCCGGCGCTCAAGAACGCCTTCGACTTTCTCATGCAGGAATGGTGGCGCAAGCCGGTCGCGTTCGTGAGCTACGGAGGAGTCTCGGGCGGCTCCCGCGGAGTCGTCGCCTTCGAGCCGGTCATCCTGCAACTCGGGATGGTGCGCGTAGGCGCGGCGGTGGAGATCCCGTTCGCCGGTCGACTCGTGGTCGACGGGGTATTCACTCCGGAGCAGAAGGAGATAGACATCCTCGAGAAGTTGCTCGACGAAACCGCGTCGCTCGTTGAGCCACTCCGACCGCTGAAAAACAGGCGGCCTGCGGCTCAGCTCGGCTGAACCGGGATGGGTTCGGTGTCGGGGATCGGGCTGGCGTCCTTGCCTCGCAGGTCTGGATGGGCCCGGCGAAAGACGGTGGGGACGATGAACCCGACGCCGACAAAGGCGACCGCAACCCAGAACGCCCCCGGGGCGTTGAACCGGTCGATGAGAAAGCCGGCGACGGCCGAACCGAGGGCCGCCCCGATGAGCTGCCCGGTGCCGACCCATCCGTAGGCCTCGGCGGTCTCGCTGAACCGCACGCTCGACGACACGATGGCAAACATCACGGCGAGGGCCGGGGCGATGCCGATGCCGGCGAGAAGCACCGTGACCGCGAGCCACCAGAATCCGGTGAAGGCGGCGGCGAGGGACATCCCGACGAAGATCGCGAACATACGCCGCGCGAGCGCCCAGGGCCCGATCGGCACGTGGCCGAGTGACAAACCGCCGATGAGGGAGCCGACGGCGAACAGAGCGAGCACGATGCCCGATTCCGTGCCGTTGTCGCCGAAGGTCGCGACGATCCCGGCCTCGATGGATGCGCACGCGCCGACAAGCAGGAAGCCGACCGTGGTGGCGAGAAGCACCGCCGGCTTGGCGAGCACGGCACCGAGATTGCGTCTGCTGCGTGGGATGCGTACGCGCCCGACCTCGGGGGAGGACAGGAACCACAGGCCGCCGCCGAGCAGGAAGGCGAGCGCGACCAGGATGGCGATGACGGTGCTGATCTGCAGGGCGACGAAGGTCGTGATGACCGGGCCGACCACCCAAATGACTTCCTGAGCCGAGGCGTCGAGAGAGAACAGCGGCGTGAGCTGGCGGGAGTTGACCATCTTCGGGTAGATGGTGCGCACGGCTGGTTGCACCGGAGGGGTGCTCAGGCCGCTGATGAACCCGATCACCATGTAGAGCGGGATCGGAAGAGTCGGGGCCAGTGCGATGGTGCCGACCGCGGTACCGCAGATGATCGTGGTGAGCACGAGCACTTGCCGCATTCCCCAGACGCCCATCCACCGGCTCGTGAGCGGGCCAGCGATGGCTTGGCCGATGCTCGTCGCGGCGAGAACAAGACCGGCCGCGCCGTAGGAGTGATGGATGCGTTGGATGTGCAGCAGGTAGGCGAGCGAGAGCATCCCGTTGGGGAATCGTGCCAACAGCTGAGCCGACATAATTCGCGCTACTCCGCGCGTCTTAAGAAGGCTCAGATAGGTTTTCACAAGAGTGCAAGCCTAGCGGGCGGCGGGAAATTCCCGACAGATGTTCAGCGCGACTCCGTGGGCGGTGTGACCTCGCGGCACACTTGCCGAGGGGGCACCTTCGGCTCGTCGTTGCTCCGCGGAGGAGCACATTTTGTCCCCTGACGGCCTCGACGGGGTTACCGCTGAGCGGAATGCGCCGCGGGCGGGAGCAGGTGCCCTGACGAGCCTGTCAACGGCCCGGAAAATAGTGCACAGGCTGTGCACAATTCGGCGAAGTTATCCACATTCTGTGGATGACACGCCCACTACATCTGGGGTTAACCGAATGTCGGAGGCCCGCTATATAGTGGTGAAACCGCGGAACAGCAGCTCCCCGGATCCTCCGCTCGGAGGCATCCGCTCGGCTGCAATCCGCAGACAATTTCGACCCCGCGTGGGGTCACCTGGGGGAATGGGAAAGCGGCCGGTGGGGACGGCTTTCCGGTAGACGCGTCCAATGGGCGAA
>JAUZFY010000295.1 GCA_030840185.1 Microbacteriaceae bacterium
GGCCCGAGCAGCGCGACGACCTCGCCCTGGGCGATAGTGAGGTCGATGCCGTCGACCGCTCGGATGGTGTCGACCGCCCTGGTGCCGCCGAAGCTCTTCGTGATTCCCCGGAGCTGTATCGCTGGAATTCTCATGAGCCAAGCCTCTCGGCGCTCAGTGACCCGGCGCCACGACCGCAGTCACGGTTTGGCCGTGACAATTGTCAGCAGTCGTTACTGCGCCCCGCCTGCCGGGCTCCGCTGCCCGTGTCAGGTACCGTTGACCCAGACATTCGTGAGGCGCGAAAGGGGCCGGCCGGTGTACCTCAAGAGCCTGACCCTCAAGGGGTTCAAGTCCTTCGCACAACCGACGACCTTCGCGTTCGAGCAAGGAGTCACCTGCGTCGTCGGCCCCAACGGGTCCGGCAAGTCGAATGTCGTCGACGCGCTCGCCTGGGTGATGGGTGAACAGGGAGCTAAGACGCTCCGCGGCGGAAAGATGGAAGACGTCATTTTCGCCGGCACCGCGACCAAGGGTCCCCTCGGTCGAGCCGAGGTCATCCTCACCATCGACAACGCGGATGGTGCGCTGCCGATCGACTACGCGGAAGTCACGATCAGTCGCACCCTCTTCCGCAACGGCGGAAGCGAATACGCGATCAACGGCGACACGTGCCGGCTTCTCGACGTGCAAGAGCTGCTGAGCGACTCCGGACTCGGGCGGGAGATGCACGTGATCGTCGGGCAGGGGCAGCTCGACGCCGTGCTGCACGCGAGCCCGGAAGAGAGGCGCGGCTTCATCGAAGAGGCCGCCGGCATCCTCAAGCACCGCCGGCGCAAAGAGAAGACGATTCGCAAACTCGATGCGATGCAGGCGAACCTCACCAGGCTGAGTGACCTCGCAGGGGAGATTCGCCGCCAACTCAAGCCGCTCGGTCACCAGGCCGAGATTGCCAAGGAAGCGCAATCGATCGCATCTATCGTGCGGGATGCGCGGGCAAGACTCCTCGCCGACGAGGTCGTGTCGCTTCGCGCCGCGATCACCGCGAGCACCCGGAGCGAGAGCGAACGCAAGACCGAGCGGATCGTGCTTCAGGAACAGCTTGACCAGGCGAAGCTGCGGGAGCACCGCATCGAACAGTCCCAAGAGGGCGACTCCGTGGACCGGGCGCGGCGCACGGCGTTCGGTCTTGAGTCCGTGCAGGAGCGGCTGCGCAGCCTCTACACCCTCGCCAATCAGCGGCTCGCCCTGCTGGGCCAGCAGACGGATGCGCCGGACACCGGACAGGGCATCACGCGACAGATGGTCGCCGAAGCCAACGATGAGGTCGAGCGGCTCGCCGCGACCATTATCGACGCCGAGGCCGCGTGGCAGGACGCGCGTGCCGCGACCGCGCTGGCCAGGGCGAACCTCGACGGACTGGACGAGCAGATCGCGTACCAGTCGTCCCTCGTCTCGCGTCACGACCTGGAGATCTCAAAGCTCACCGGTCAGAAGGACACCGCCGCATCCCGGCTCGCCGCGGTTCGCGGTGAGGTGCTCCGCCAGCAGAATGCGCTCGACGCGGCCCGAGAACGTCGAGCGACCGCTCAGGCGCAATTCGCCGAACTCGAGGCCGAGGCCGCGCAGAGCGATTCGGGAGAGACCGACCTCGACGGAGCGTACGAGTCCGCCCAGGCCGAGGTGGTCGAGGCCGAGGCAGAGATCGACCGGCTTCGCGAACAGCTGCACGGCCACGAGCGGGAGCGGGATGCGCTCGCGGCCCGGTCGAGTGCGCTGTCCTCCGCGCTCGACCAGAAGGACGGATCGAGCGCCCTCGTAGGGGCGAAGCTCGACGGTATCCGCGGGCTGCTGGCCGAGCACGTTCATGTCGAGCCCGGGTTTGAGGCCGCCGTGGCCGCTGCCCTCGGCTCGCTCGCCGACGCGGTGCTCGCCGACACCCGCGACGACGCCTTCCGGGCCGTCGAACATTCCGCGAACCAGGATTTTGGAAGGGTCGAGATCGCGATCGCGGAGTCCGTCGTCGCCCCGCCTGTCGCACACGACTACGGACCGGGCGTGCGCAACGCCGCCTCTGTGGTTCGAGCGCCGAACGGCATCCTCAATATCCTCCGCGGCATGGTCGTCGCCGACGACATCGCCGCCGCCCGACGCGTGTGGGGTTCCGCGAGCGAGTTCGGGTTCTCCACCGTCATCACCCGGTCGGGTGATGTTCTCTCCGAACACGTGCTGCGCGGTGGGTCGGGAGCCAAGCTCTCACGACTGGAACTCGTCGCCGACCGGGACGCCGCGAAGTATCGGCTCGATGAGGTGACCTCGCTCCTCGACCGCGCCCGGTTCGCCCTCGCGGAGCAGCGTGGCCGACTGGAGGTGGCGAAGGAGCAGTCGCAGCGTGCGCTGACCGCCCTGCGCCAGTTCGATTCCCAGCTCGCCGCGCAGACCGAGAAACTCAACCGGGTTCGCGTGCAGGTTGAGGCCGCCGGCGCCGAGGCCGAGCGACTCGAGCGTGCCCTCGCCCTCGCGACCGAGACGGTCACGGATGCCGCGGCCGCGGCCGAGCGTGCCGCCCAGGAACTCGACACCGCGTCATCCCGGCCCCGCCCGATCCTGGACGTCGCTGCTCGCGACGGCGTTCTCGCCGACCTCGAGGAGGCTCGGGAGCGCGAGGTTGAAGCCCGGCTGCAGGTCGAGACGGCCCGGGAGCGGGTGCGCGCCGAGCAACTGCGGGCCGCGCAGCTCGCCCGCCAACTCGAGGCCGAGCGGGAGGCCGCGGACGAGGCCGCCCGACGGGCGGTGATCCGCCGGCGCCAGGTTGCAACGGCGCAGACCGTAATCGAGGCGCTGCCGGCAGTTCTCGACTCCGTCGACCGCTCGGTGTCACAGGCCAGAGTTGAGCTCGCCGCCCGTGAGGCGGAGCGCGCGGCCCAAAACGAGGAACTCGCCGAGCTGCGCCGCGGTGAGAACGCGCTTCGCGAGCGGCTCACCTCAATCAGCGAGGACGTGCACGGGCTCGAGATGCAGGTCTACGAGAAGAAGCTTCACCTGTCGACGCTGCTCGAGCGGGCGGGCGAGGAACTCGGGCTCGTGGAGGATGTTCTCGTCGCGGAGTACGGCCCGGAGCAGCTCATCCCGCGCGATGGTGCAGGTTCGGCGGAGGCGGAAACCGATGATCCCGAGCACGGCATCCCGTTCGTGCGCGCCGAGCAGGAGGCGCGCCTCGCCAAGGCCGAGAGAAAACTCGCGCAGCTCGGACGAGTCAACCCACTCGCCCTCGAAGAATTCGCGGCGCTCGAGCAGCGGCACAAGTTCCTCACCGAGCAGCTGACCGACCTCACGACCACGCGCGCCGACCTGATCACAATCATCGGCGACATCGACGAAAAGATGGAACTCATCTTCTCGAGCGCATTCGAAGACACTCGCGCCGCGTTCAACACGGTATTCCCGGTGCTGTTCCCGGGCGGAACCGGAAGCATCCAGCTCACCGACCCGGAGAACATGCTCACGACCGGCATCGAGGTCAGCGTGCGCCCCGCAGGCAAGAAAATTGAGAGGCTGTCGCTGCTGAGTGGCGGGGAGCGCTCGCTCGCTGCCGTCGCGCTACTCATCGCAATCTTCAAGGCCCGGCCCAGCCCCTTCTACATCATGGATGAGGTCGAGGCCGCACTCGACGATGCCAACCTCGGGCGCCTACTGCAGATTTTCGAGGACCTGCGCCAGACCTCACAGCTCATCGTCATCACACACCAGAAGCGCACGATGGAAATCGCCGATGCCCTCTACGGCGTCTCGATGCGCGCGGACGGAATCAGTGCGGTGGTTGGCCAGCGCGTGAAGCAAGAGGCCAGCGTCTAGGCACGGTAGGGGGCGAGCGGGTCTCGATACGGCGGCTCCTTCGTCGCGGCCTACTCGACCCACAGGGAGTCGGCCGAGTTGTTGGACGCGGCACATTAATTGCGTACGCTTGCCCAATGGTTGATATCGTCGTCGCCGGCTTTGCACCGGATCTCGTTCCCTACTCCGAAGCCCTCGCGCTGCAGCGGCAGACCCACGCCCGGGTGGTTGACGGCAGCGCAAGCGACACTGTGCTTCTGCTCGAGCATCCGTCGGTCTACACGGCGGGCACACGCACCGAGGCGAGTGAGCGCCCGGATGACGGCTCACCCGTGATCGATGTCGATCGCGGTGGCAAGATCACCTGGCATGGCCCCGGACAACTCGTGGGCTACCCGATCCTTCGACTGGCCGAGCCGGTAGATGTCGTCGCCTACGTGCGCCGTCTCGAGGAGCTGCTCATCGAGGTGGTGCGCGCGTTCGGTGTCGAGGGCGTGCGGGTCCCCGGCCGATCGGGAGTCTGGGTTGTGGACGGAGCGCGCGAGGAGAAGATCGCGGCCATCGGCATCCGCGTGGCCGGGGGCGTCACAATGCACGGCTTTGCGCTCAACTGCAGCAACTCGCTCGACGCCTACGCGCACATCGTCGCCTGCGGAATCCGGGATGCGGGGGTCACGACGATCTCCCGCGAGATTGGTCGTGAGGTCACGCCTGCCGCGGTCTCAGAGGTCGTGCGTGAGCGTTTCTCCCGCACCGTGCTCGAGGCAGTCTCCGCATGAGCGCGGCGCCCGAGGGACGTCGGATGCTGCGGCTCGAGATACGCAACGCGGAGACGCCGATCGAACGAAAGCCGCCGTGGATCAAGACTGTGGCCCGGCAGGGCCCGGAGTACCTCGAACTTCAGAAGCTTGTGAAGGACGAGGGCCTGCACACGGTATGCCAGGAGGCCGGTTGCCCCAACATTTACGAGTGCTGGGAGGATCGCGAGGCCACCTTCCTCATCGGCGGGTCACAGTGCACCCGCCGCTGCGACTTCTGTCAGATCGACACCGGCAAGCCCGCCGACTACGACATGGACGAACCGCGCCGCGTGGCCGAGTCGGTGCTCAGCATGCGGCTTCGCTACGCGACGGTCACCGGCGTCGCGCGCGACGACCTGCCCGACGAGGGCGCCTGGCTGCACGCGGAGACGGTGCGGCAGATCCACGCCGTCAACCCGGGAACCGGCGTCGAGATCCTCGCGACCGACTTCTCGGGCAACCCCGACCTGCTCGCCGAGGTGTTCTCCTCGCGACCGGAGGTGTTTGCGCACAATGTCGAGACGGTGCCGCGGCTGTTCAAGCGCATCCGCCCCGCGTTCCGCTACGAGCGTTCCCTCGGAGTGATCACGAGTGCCCGGGAGGCCGGTCTCATCACCAAGTCGAACCTCATCCTCGGCATGGGGGAGGAGCGGGCGGAGATCAGTCAGGCGCTGCAGGACCTGCACGATGCGGGCACGGACATCATCACGGTCACCCAGTACTTGCGGCCGACCGCGCGCCACCTGCCGGTGGCACGCTACCTTCCCCCGCAGGAGTTCCTCGAGATAAAGGAGGAGGCCGAGGAAATCGGATTCCTCGGCGTGCTCGCCGGCCCCCTCGTGCGGTCGTCGTACCGGGCCGGGCGGCTATGGGCGCAGTCGATGCGCCGCAAGGGGCTCGACCTGCCGGAGCAGCTCGCGCACCTCGCCGACGCGGACCTCGGATTCGCGCAGGCGGTATAGCTCGACCCGCGAGGCGGTCTCGATACGGCGGCTCCTTCGTCGCTGCCTACTCGACCCGCAGAAGCGGTGCTGCCTACTCGACCCGCAGGAGCGGGGTCTGCCCGACGAGCTGGTCGTTCACGGTGAGTACGCGCCAACCATCGCCCTGCCGCTCGAAGGTCGCCGTCGAACCGTTGATGATCTGATCAAACGGGCGCCCGGCTAGCGACTGGAGCGTATACCGGATGATCGTGCCGTGGCAGACGATGACGACATTCGCATCGCCGTACTCATCCGCAATTCGCTCGATCGCCGAGAGACCGCGGCCCACTACCGAGTCGAGGCTCTCGAGTCCGGGATACTGGCGATCCGGCCAACGCTCCGTGATGATTTGGTCGGTCGCTCCCTCGGCATCGCCGTAGTGGCGCTCCACGAGCTCCTGATAACTCGGCCCCAGCTCAATGCCGAGACCATCGGCGATGATGCTCGCCGTCTCGCGGGCGCGGGCGAGCGGTGAGCTCACCACGGCATCCCACTCGCTGCCGGCGAGTACGGCGACCGCGTCACGGGCCTGGGCGCGACCGGTGTCATTGAGGGGAATATCGCTCGAGCCCTGCAGCCGCAGCTGGCGATTCCACTCGGTTTGGCCATGGCGGATGAAGGCGAAAGTCATGCTCCCATTCTGCCAAGGTCAGAACAACCGTTTTTCGCCTGGGCTCACGATGCGCAACCAACGGAAGCCGTAACCCTCGAGGGACAATTGCAGCCGGCCCGTCTCATCCGTGACCGCGGAATCGTCCCGCAACAGGTCGACGAGCCGCGTGGGTTGGGACACGCCGTCGATTGACACGGTGATCGTCGTCGGATCCGGAGAGAAGTTGTGCGCGGCGAGCATGAGACCCTCGTCCCCCGAGA
>JAUZFY010000317.1 GCA_030840185.1 Microbacteriaceae bacterium
CCGGGGTACACCGCCGAGCCCGGCGTGTTCGTCTCCGGAACCTGGCTCGGCGATCAGGCCGCTCTGTCCGCTCAGCTCGCACCGTTCCTCGCCGCGGCCGGGCCTCCGAAATCGCAAGGCTCCTCGCGACACGACTATCGTGACGCGATGATGATCTACGCGGGATGTGCCGGCGTCCCGGTCGCCCAGTGCACCACGGCTCCGGGTGGCAAACTCACCCGCGCATCCTTCGCTGCGACCTCACACGTCGCCTACAAGCCGCTCGATGCGAGCGGAATCCGGGCCCTCATGGCAAAGGTGAAGGACGCGAAGGGCATCGCCGGGATGACGGAGGGCGGCATTTCGATGGATGCGCTCGGCGGAGCGGTCGCGAGCCTCTCCCCCGACGCCACAGCGTTCCCGCACCGGTCCGCCCTCATGACGGTGCAGTACACCGCGACCTACGTCAACGGCACGGCCCCCTCAGCGTTTGACGACTACGTGCGCGGCTTCCGGACGGCCCTGAGCCCCCAGTGGGGCGATGGAGCGTACGTCAACTACGCCGACGCGAGCCTCAGCCACTCAGACGCCTCATACTTTGGCGATAACGCCTCTCGCCTTGCGCGGGTGCGCGCAAAGTACGACAAAAACGGACTGTTCACCCAACCGCAACCGTGGTGACGCGCACAGCGCGCGAGCAACGCAACCGAGCCGCCGAACTATAGGCACGACCATCGACAGGATCCCCCGAATGAACATTGTGATCGCCCCTGACTCGTTCAAGGGCTCCCTACCGGCGCTCGAGGTGGCAAGCGCCATCGCCGAGGGCTGGCTGTCGGTGCGGCCGCTCGACACGGTCTCGCTCATTCCGCAGGCCGACGGCGGCGAGGGAACCCTCGACGCGATCGAGGCGGCGGTACCGGGTGCCGTCCGCCACCAGGTCGGCCAGGTCACTGGGCCGGATCAGCATCCGACACCGGGGGTGTGGTTGGAACTGCCGGGCGGTGTCGCCGTCGTCGAACTGGCTCAGATGTCCGGACTGCCGCTCATGCACACCCTCGACCCGCTGGGCGCGACAACCTTCGGGCTCGGCGAGGTGATCAGGGCCGCGCTCGAGAGCGGCGCGCAGCGGCTCGTGATCGGGCTCGGCGGATCGGCGTCGACGGATGCCGCGGCCGGCGCTCTCGCCGCGCTTGGCCTTCGGCAGGCCGACGGCAGCCCGCTCCCACTCGGAGGCGCCGGCCTCGCCGACCTGCTGGGGCTGGACCGTTCCGCACTGCTCGCTCCCCCGCCCGGCGGCGTCGTGCTGCTCACGGACGTCGCGGCTCCGCTCGCCGGGCCATTCGGGGCCGCGGTGGTCTTCGGACCGCAGAAGGGAGCGAGCCCGGCAGACGTGGCTACCCTCGATTCCGCCCTCGCGCACTTCGCCGAGCTGCTCGACGGACCGGCGGACCTGCCCGGCACCGGGGCGGCCGGCGGCGCCGGCTTCGGCTTCGTCGCGGCCTGGGACGCGGTAATCGAACCGGGCGCCGACTACCTGGCGCGGCTCACCGGTCTCGCCGAGTCGGTGGCCTCCGCCGACGTGCTTCTCACCGGCGAGGGGCGGTTCGACGCGACCTCCAGCACCGGAAAGCTGGTTGGCGAACTGATCCGGATCGCGGCAAAGCACGACGTACGGGTGGGCGTGGTCGCCGGGCAGTTGACTGCGCAGCCGATCGCCGCCGACGGAACGCCGCTCTGGTCTGCCGCGCTCGTCGACCTCGCCGGGTCGGTCGACGCCGCAATGGCCGATCCGGCTCGCTGGCTGCGACACGCCGGGGCCGCCGCGGCCGCCGCTCTGGCCTGAGCCGCGGCGACGAGGGCCGCTACTTCTGCAACTCCCCCGGGCCGTTTCCCGCGGAATGCGCCTCGAGAAACGCGTACAACTCGGTGTCGTCCACGCCGGGGAAGGTCCCCGACGGCAGTGGCGAGAGGATGTGGGCGTGCAACCGGGCGCTCGGCCAGGCTCGGTGGCTCCAGCGCTTGGACAGCTCGGTGTGCGGTCGGCGGCAGCAGCGCTCGTCCGGGCAGCTTGAGGTGACCCGGTTACTCGTGTCGCGGCCGCGGAACCACTTCGCGTCGGCGAACGGCACCCCGAAGCTGATGGAGAATTCCTCGCTGCCTGCGGTGCCGGTCTGCGTCGAGCACCAGAAGGTGCCGGCCGGGGTGTCGGTGTACTGGTGCAACTCGTTGGTGCGGTTAGCGCGGCCGAATGCGCTTCTGGCGCTCCATTTGCGGCAGACCGGCTGACCCTCGGTCGAACCGGTCACGTCGGTCGGCAGTTGCAACCCGTCGTTCTCGTATCCCTTGTGCAACGCGCCGTCCTCCCCGACCCGCAGGAAGTGCACCGGCATTTCGAGGTGCGTGGTCGCGAGGTTGGTGAATCGAAGGGCGGCGGCCTCATGGGTAACTCCGAACGCGTCCCGGAAATCCTCGACGGCGAGGTTGTGGTCGGCCTTGGCCCGGTTGAGGAATTCCACCGATTGGGTCAGCGGCATCAGGCATGCGCCGGCGAAATAGTTGATCTCCAGCCGCTGGCGGAGGAACTCCGCGTAGCTCTCCGGTTCGTGATGCTCGAGCAATCGGTGCGCGATTGCCTGCAACGCCATGGAGCGCAGGCCGTGGCCTCCCGGGATGGATGCCGGCGGCAGGTAGATCCGCCCGTTCTCGAGGTCCGTCACCGATCGGGTCGAATGCGGCAGATCGTTGACGAAGATCAGTTCGAAGCCGAGCTTCTTGGCGATGAGGCTGACCGCGCGATGGGTGAGCGCGCCGCTCACGTAACCGATCCCGCGCACCGCCTCCTCGGCGAGCTCTTCGATCTCCCCGATGTAGTTGTCCTGGGTGCGCATGTACTGGCGTAGCTCCGTGTTCGCGCGCCTCGCCTCCTCGGGCGTCGCGATGGCCTCGCGGGCACGCCTCGCCAGTTCGCGGTGCAGCCCGACGAGGGACTGGAGGGTGTCCTCGGGCATCGCCCGGGAGGGACGGATGGCAGGAAGCCCGAGCGCCTGATACATCGCTGACTTCTGCAGTCGATCCAGCTCGATCTCGAGAGCGGCCCGTTCCGTCGGCGGAGCCTCGTCGAGCAGATCCGACATCGGTACGCCGACCGTCGCCGCGATGGCCTGCAGGAGGGAGAGTCGTGGTTCCCGCTTGCCGTTCTCGATGAGCGACAGCTGGCTGCCCGCAATCCCCACGGTTGCGCCGAGCTGGTCAAGCGTGAGGCCCACCTCGTTTCGGAAATGGCGGATGCGCTGCCCCAGCGTCGCGAGATCGGTCATCCTTTGACAATAGTGAAAGATTGCGTGTTCTTACCAGAGCGGTCCGCGAAAATCGGCTCAATTCAGGCGGAAAGTGGAAGCCCCACCCACTTTTTCCCACGCGAGGACGGTATCCCCGATGAGCGTAACGACAGCCAGCCACCCGACCACTTCCGAGGACACCGCGCCCGGCGGCACGGAGCCCTTTCCCGTCGAGGCCGGCCCACCCATCCACGCCGAGCGGGCGGTCCTCGACTGGGTGAACTCGGTCGCGGCCCTGACCAGTCCGGACGCCGTCGTCTGGTGCGACGGCTCGGTGGCCGAGTACGACCATCTCACCCGGCTCATGGTCGAATCGGGAACCCTCATCCGCCTCAACCCGGAGTTCCGACCAGGCAGCTTCCTC
>JAUZFY010000325.1 GCA_030840185.1 Microbacteriaceae bacterium
GCAAGTTCTCCATCGATGTCGAGAACGGGTTCGCCCCCTATTACGTGGTCTCCGACCAGAAGAAGAAGACCGTCGCGGATCTCAAGCGCGCCCTCAAGGGCGCCGACGAGCTCTACCTCGCAACTGATGAGGACCGCGAAGGCGAGGCGATCGCGTGGCACCTGCTCGAGGAGCTCAAGCCAAAGGTTCCGGTCAAGCGGATGGTGTTCCACGAGATCACTAAGGAAGCGATCCAGCGCGCGCGAGACAACACCCGCGACATCGACTCGGCTCTCGTCGACGCCCAGGAGACCCGACGCATCCTTGACCGGCTATACGGCTACGAGGTTTCGCCGGTGCTGTGGCGCAAGATCGGCCCGGGCCTGAGCGCGGGGCGCGTGCAGTCCGCCGCGACCCGCCTCGTGGTGGACCGTGAGCGGGAGCGTCTCGCGTTTATCGCCGCGGAGTACTGGGACCTGTCCGCCGTGCTCTCCGCGACCACCGAATCCACCTCCTTCGAAGCTCGCCTCGCTCGCCTGGGCGGCGTGCGTGTGGCGACCGGTCGGGACTTTGACGACAAGGGCAGGCTCAAGGCATCCACCAACGGCAAGCCGGATGCCGTCGCGCTTGACGAGCAAGCGGCCACCGCGCTCGCCGACGCGCTCCGCGACCCGTCGGTCTCCGTTCTCGTTTCCGCGGTTGACTCCAAGCCGTACACCCGTCGGCCGGCGGCCCCATTCAGCACCTCGACCCTGCAGCAGGAGGCCGCCCGTAAGCTGCGGTTCTCGGCGCGGCAGACCATGAGCGTCGCCCAGGGACTGTACGAAAACGGGTACATCACCTACATGCGAACCGATTCGCTCAACCTCTCGCAGCAGGCCATGTCGGCCGCTCGAGCGCAAGCCAGTTCCCTGTATGGCCCCGAGAGCGTCTCTGAGAAGCCGCGCACCTACGCCAGCAAGAGTAAAAACGCGCAAGAGGCCCATGAGGCCATCCGGCCGGCCGGCGACACGTTCCGGACGCCCGGCGAACTCGAAGGCGTGCTTCGCGGAAACGACTGGAAGCTCTACGACCTCATCTGGAAGCGCACGGTCGCCTCGCAGATGGCGGACGCAAAGGGCTCAACCGCCTCCGTGGTCATCACCGCCGGACCGGTGCAGGGCGGCACGATGGCCGAATTTGCGGCGAGCGGAACCGTTATCACCTTCCGCGGCTTCCTCCAGGCCTACGAGGAGAGCCGGGACGAGGAGCGCAACGACGTTGCTGAGCCAGCCGAGGCGAAGCTCCCACCGCTCACCGTCGGCCAAAAGCTCGCCGTTGCGGATGTCGAGGCGAAGGGTCACGAGACGAGCGCGCCGCCGCGCTACACCGAGGCCAGCCTCGTCAAGACCCTCGAAGAGTTGGGGATTGGGCGCCCGTCGACCTACGCGTCGATCATCTCGACGATCATCGACCGCGGCTATGTCACTCCGCGCGGCACCGCTCTCGTACCCAACTGGATCGCCTTCTCGGTGGTGCGGCTGCTCGAGGAGTTCTTCGCTGACCTCGTCGAGTATGATTTCACGGCCGGAATGGAAGACGACCTCGACCGCATTGCCGGCGGCGAGCAGGACCGGGTCGCCTGGCTTACCAGCTTCTACTTCGGCAGCGCGAAGCACCGCGGCCTGCGCAATGTCATCGACAACATGGGCGAGATCGACGCCAAGACGATCAACTCCATTCGGCTCGACGACGAGATCACCCTCCGCATCGGCAAGTACGGCCCGTACCTCGAGGTCGGTGATCCCGAGGCGGCGCCGGAGACGACCCCGCGTCGTGTCAACATTCCGCCGGACCTCGCGCCCGACGAACTCACCGTCGCCAAGGCGCACGAGCTCGTGGATGCCCCGGTGGTCGTCGACCGCATCATCGGCGTGAACCCGACCAACGGCAAGAACATCGTCGCGAAAGACGGCCGGTTCGGCCCGTATGTCACCGAGGTCGACCCGGAACCTGAGGCGGCGGAGGTCGCAGCGTCGGCCGAGGAAGTCCTTGAGACGGTTGACCCAGCCACCGGCGAGGTTGCGCCGGTGAAGCCGAAGCGCAAGCCAGCGGCGAAGAAGGTCGCCGTCGTGAAGCCGCGCACGGCCTCCATCTTCAAGTCCATGGATCTGGCGACCATCGATCTCGACACCGCGCTTCGCCTTCTCGACCTGCCTCGGGTCGTCGGGCAGGACCCGGAGACCGGCGAAGAGATTACGGCCCAGAACGGCAAGTTCGGCCCCTACCTCAAGAAGGGTGCCGACACCCGCTCGCTCACCGACGAGGACCAGATCTTCGAGGTTGACCTCGCCGGCGCGATCGAGCTTTATGCGCAACCGAAGTACGGTGCCCGCCAGGCGTCGAGTGCGCTCAAGGAATTTGACGCGGATCCGGAGAGCGGAAAGCCGATTCGCATCAAGGACGGCCGGTTCGGCGCCTACGTGACCGACGGCGTGACGAACGTGACGATCCCGCGCGGGGAGACGATCGAGGAGATCGACTTCGAGCGGGCGGTGCAGATGCTCGCCGACAAGCGGGCCAAGGGTCCGGCCAAGCCGAGGGCGAAGGCGCCGGCAAAGAAGCCTGCGGCCAAGAAGCCTGCCGCGAAGAAACCCGTCGCGAAGAAGCCGGTTGCGAAGAAGCCTGCTGCGAAGTCGGTCGCGACGAAGTCGGTGGCGGCCGCGCCCAGCGCATCCACGACAGCCAAGAAACCTGCGGCGAAGCCCGCGGCGAAGACGCCGGCGTCCGCCGAGCCGACCCTGGCGCAGTAACAGTTGAAGTCGCAATCGTGACCGGGCT
Organism: Microbacteriaceae bacterium; assembly: GCA_030840185.1. Lineage (GTDB taxonomy): Bacteria > Actinomycetota > Actinomycetes > Actinomycetales > Microbacteriaceae > Lacisediminihabitans. The sequence goes on from JAUZFY010000325.1 coordinate 2,800, forward strand.
GTTCATCACCTTCGAGGGCGGTGACGGATCGGGCAAGACAACCCAGGCCGAACTGCTCTCCCAGTGGCTCGTGCATGCGGGACACACCGTGGTGCGATCGCGCGAGCCCGGGGGGACCGAGCTCGGGCTCGAACTCCGGGAAATCGTTCTACACAGGCGCGGTCACATCGCCCCGCGAGCCGAGGCGCTCATCTACGCCGCCGACCGCGCCCACAACATTGCCACCAAGGTGCGACCAGCGGTCGAGCGCGGAGACATCGTGATTCAAGATCGGTACCTCGACTCCTCCGTGGCCTACCAGGGCGCCGGGCGGGTGCTCGATCCGATCGAGGTCCGGGACATCTCGCTGTGGGCGGCCGAGGGGTTCATGCCGGACCTCACGATCCTGCTTGACCTTGACGAATCGATCGGCCGCGAGCGGCTGGATGAGGCGCGCAGCAAATACGACAGGTTGGAGGCCGAAGAGTCTGAGTTTCATTCCCGGGTGCGCGGCGCATTCTTGCGGCTCGCCGACGAGGATCCGCAGCGGTTCCTCGTGTTGCCGGCGACCGACTCGATCGAGCGCATCGCCGAGGCCATCCGGTCCCGGGTCGGGTCGCTGCTGGACTAGCGGTCGCTTGACCGACGCGATCGCTTCAGGCGTTCATGGCATTGCGTTTTGTCGAGGCGCGTCGTGACGGGGTGCCGGGAGCTTTTGGCAGGTTGACTCGCAGCGCAGCGTCGCCCAGGATCGCAATCATTGAGGCAATGGACGGGATCCGGGCCAGGTCGGGCCAGTACTCCATTTGCACGAGCCTGCTCGGAAAGTCCTCAACCAACCGGGGGACAACCCGCGGGTTTTGGTGAGCGGCGAGCCCCAGTCCCGGAATGACGGCTACTCCCAGTCGACGCGCGACGAGCGCTTGCACGGTCACGTAGTCGTCGGGGGCGAGCGAGATGTGCGGCGTTGTCGAGTGGGTCGCAGCCAGATTGCGCACGAAAGCGTCGAACCTCGGGCTCGCGAGATGCCAGGTTTCATCCTTCAGCTCCTCAAACCGCACCCGGGGATGTTTCGCGGCCGGGTGCCCGGACGGCAGCGCGACCCACAGGTCGTCCCTCAACAGGTGATCGTGATGGAGGGCGCCCTCGGCGGCCGAGGCGGCCTCCGGCTCCATGAACGGCGATGGATCAAACCTGTACGTAACGGCGATATCGGCCTCGCCGCGTCGCACCATGCGTCTCGCGTCGCGTGGCTCGGCCTGCACGTGAGTGATGGTGACGCTCGGCATCAGGGCCGTGGCCGCCGCGATGGCATCGGCCACCAGCGTGGCTGACGCCGACGGGAATGACGCGATTCTCACTTCGCCGACGTCGCGGCCGGCGAACAGTCCCATTTCCTCCTCGGCCGCACGAAGGGTTGCAAGCACCCGTTCCGCCTGGGCGACGAGAGCGACTCCCGCCGCGGTGAGGCTCATCAGCCGACCTCGCCGAACGGCGAGCGCTGTGCCGACCTGTTGCTCAAGCCTTCGCATTTGGTAGCTGATTGCCGGTTGCGTCAGGCCAAGCTCCCTGCCCGCCGCCGAATACGATCCGGTCGACGCGACGGTCTGAATTAACAACAGCTGTCGTGTCTCGATCATGTTTCAAGCATAAAGAGATTCGATGGATCTGAAAGAAGGGTCTATTGGCTTTTCGAGTCCGGCATTTCTAGGCTTGCGATCATGCCCCCAATTGCAGCGCCATTGCTCCGCGTAGACCGCGTGACCAAATCGTTCGGCGCGGCAGTCGCGGTGTCTGACGTGTCGCTTGATGTCGCGGCCGGCGAGGTCGTCGTCATCGTTGGTGCTTCCGGATCCGGAAAGTCGACGCTGTGCCGGTGCATCAACCGCATGGAGAAGCACGAAGCGGGCACCATCACAATCGACGGTGCCGAACTCCCGGAGGAGGGTCGGGCCCTGGCGAGCCTCCGCGCAGACGTCGGCATGGTTTTCCAGTCGTTCAACCTGTTCTCCCATCTCACGGCCCTGGAGAACGTCATGCTCGCGCCGGTGACGGTGCGAAAGACTCCCAAACATGTCGCGGCCGAGGACGCGAAGAAATTGCTCGCACGGGTGGGCCTCGCCGACAAGGTCAACAGCCGCCCGGCCGAGCTGTCCGGCGGTCAGCAGCAGCG
>JAUZFY010000333.1 GCA_030840185.1 Microbacteriaceae bacterium
ATCGAATCTCACCAACCTGCTGGCGGAACACGAGCTTGCCGGCATTGGCCCCGTGCGGTTCGCTGCCCTCACCGTCGTGCCGGCCGCGCTGTCGATCGCCGTGCCCGCTGTCATTCTCTTCATGGTCTACCGCCGCAACCTGCTCGTTCGTTACGAGCCAGCCGCGCGCGAATCGACCGACGACCGGGTACTTCTCGTCGCCAGCGGTGCGGTCATTGCCGTGCTCATCCCGCTGCTGGTGTCGGGTCTGCCGGTCTGGATCCCGGCCACCGCGGGCGCGGCAACGCTCGCGGTGTTCTTCGCGGTGCGCCGCCGCGCCGTTCTGCGCCTCGGCCTGCTTCCGTGGCAACTCGTACTGTTGGCCTCCGGGCTCTTTCTCGTAGTCGAGGCCGCACACTCTCTCGGCCTCGGCTCGGCCCTCGCCGCCGTCTCCGGCACCGGTCACAGTCTTCCCGACCTCCTCCGCCTCGCCGGAGTCGGCGCCGCCGGAGCGAATGCCATCGACAATCTCCCGGCCTATCTAGCGCTCGAACCGGTCGCCGGAGACCCGACCCGCCTCGTCGCTCTCCTCATCGGGGTGAATGTCGGACCGCTCATCACCCCGTGGGCCTCACTCGCCACGCTGCTCTGGCACGAGCGACTCACGGCCCTCGACGTGCAAATCTCGTGGAGTCGGTATGCGCTGCTTGGCCTGGTCGCCGCTCCGGCCACGGTTGTCGTGGCGACGATCGGCCTTGCGTTTACAGTGCGCTGACGGCTCCCGACCACGAAGCTGTCAATCGACTGCCAAACTGACCGATCGGTCAGCTGCTGTCCGATCGGTCAGTTAGCGTCGGATGCATGTCCACTTCGTCCGACGACCTGCGCGCGATCGCGCTCGCCGAGTTCGCGACCGCCGGGTACTCTGCGACGTCGCTTCACCGCATCGCCGACCTCGCCGGGTTGTCCAAGTCAAGCGTTCTGTACCACTACTCGTCGAAGGAGACGCTGCTCGAGGCCACCATCGCCCCGGCGCTCGACCGCATGGAGCAGATCCTCGACGCCCTCGAGGCGCGGACGCTCAGCCCCGAGGGGCGCACCGCCTTCCTCGCCGAGTTCGTCGACTTCATCCTGCAGTACCGGCTGGAGGTGAACATGTTCATCAATCAGGGGCCGTCGCTCGTCGACGTGCCGGTGATCGACCGGGCCAATGACCTCGTGGTGAGGCTCTCGGAGTACTTCGCCGCGAACACTGGTTCGGTGGAGGAAAAGATGCGCTTCGGCATCGCCCTCGGCGGTGCGGCGTACATGCTCTGTAGAGCGGATTCGCTCAACTTCGAAAGCGCGCCGATCGAGCAGACAAGGGTTGCTCTCGTGAACATCCTCACCGAGCTTCTCGCGCCGGTCGACCCGATCACCACGAACAGGATCTGACATGGCGACCCTCCTCTATCGGCTCGGTCGATTCTCGTACCGGCGCTCCTGGACCGTGATCGGCGTCTGGCTCGTGCTCGTCGTCGGCGTGCTCGGCGGAAGCGTCGTGCTCGGCGGTCAGACCCAGGAATCGTTCGCGATTCCCGGGACAGAGTCCCAGAACGCGCTCGACCGGCTCCAGGCCGTGTTCCCCTCGGTTGCGGGTGCAAGCGCACAAGCCATAATCGTCGCGCCGAAGGGTGAGTCGATCACCGATGCGCCGGTCAAGGCGGCAATCCAGACGTTGGATGCGAAGATCGCTTCGATCAAGGGAATCGACTCCGTCGTCGGCCCGTTCTCCAAATACGCTGGCAACGCGATCAGCAGCGACGGGCGGTACGCGAGAAGCCAGATCCAGTTCACCGGGGCGTCTACCGCCGTGACCGCCGCGACACTGTCACAGCTCAAAGCCACTTCGGCGATCGGAACTAGCGCTGGACTCACTGTCGCGTTCGGCGGTCAGGTGTTCCAGGACAATACCTTTGGCATCACCATCACCGAGGTCTTCGGACTGCTGTTCGCCGCGGTGGTGCTCATCATCACCTTTGGCTCCCTGGTCGCGGCCGGGATGCCGCTCCTCAGCGCCATAATCGGGGTCGGGATCGTTATCGGCGGCATCGGCGCCGTTTCCGCGTTCACAACGGTATCGAGCTCCGCGCCGCTGCTCGCACTCATGATCGGGCTCGCGGTCGGCATCGACTATTCACTCTTCATTCTGTCGAGGCACCGAAGTCAGCTTGCCGCCGGCCAGGATCCAGAGGAATCGGCAGCGACCGCGGTTGGCACAGCAGGCAGCGCCGTCGTATTCGCGGGAGTCACCGTGATCATCGCGCTTCTCGGCCTGCTCGTCGTCGACATCCCATTCCTCAGCGTCATGGGCGTCGGCGCAGCGTTCGCGGTGCTCATCGCGATCGCGGTCGCCACGACCCTCCTCCCCGCCCTACTCGGCCTCGCCAAGGGACGACTGGCGCCGAAGCCCGGGTCCCGGGCGTTCAAGCGCGCAATGGTGCACGGTGAGGGAGGCACCCCGACCATGGGCCTCCGCTGGGTGAGGGGCGTCATGAAGCGCCCTGTCTTCGCCACGGTCAGCGTCGTACTTGTGCTCGGAGTGCTCGCCATTCCCGCGCTCAGCCTGGACCTCAACCTGCCCGACGGCGCATCGGAGCCGAAGGGTTCAACCCAGCGGGAGGCCTACGAACTGATCAAAAATGGCTTCGGCCCGGGCTACAACGGACCGCTCATCATCGCCGTCGACATCACCCAGACCACCAACATCCAGTCCGACCTGGACGGAATCGCCGCGCAACTCAAGACCCTCAAGGATGTCGAGTACGTCAGTCCGGGGCTTCCGGACCCCGGACTCGACACCGCGATCATCCAGGTCATCCCCTCCAGTGCCCCCGATGCTCCGCAGACCAAGACCCTCGTTCAGTCCATCCGAAACCTTGCGCCGACCATTGACAAGAAATTCGGCACCCCGATCTCGGTGACCGGATCGACGGCGGTCGGAATTGACATCTCAAACCGGTTGACCAACGCGCTTGTCCCATTCGGCGCGATCGTGGTTGGCCTCTCGATCGTGCTCCTCATGATGGTGTTCCGCTCGGTGCTCGTTCCGATCAAGGCAGCGCTCGGATTCCTGCTGTCGGTGATGGCCTCGTTCGGGGTCGTGGTGGCGATTTTCCAGTGGGGCTGGCTTGGCCAGCTGCTCAACGTGCAAACGCCCGGACCGATCCTGAGCTTCATGCCGATCATCCTCATGGCCGTTCTGTTCGGTCTCGCGATGGACTACGAGGTCTTTCTCGTGTCCGGGATGCGCGAGGAGTTCGTCCATTCCGGTGATGCGAAGCGATCGGTGAGCCGCGGATTCGCCAACGGTTCGCGGGTGGTCACCGCCGCGGCCCTCATCATGTTCTTTGTCTTCTTCGCTTTCGTGCCGGAGGGCTCGAACACGATCAAGCCGATCGCCCTCGGTCTCGCCGTTGGGGTGGCATTCGACGCCTTCCTGGTGCGGATGACCCTGGTTCCGGCGATCATGACCCTGCTTGGCCGAGCAGCCTGGTGGATGCCGAAGTGGCTTCGACGCGCACTGCCCAACATGGACATCGAGGGCGAGAACCTTCGCGAGCACCGGGAGGCTGCCGACTGGACGCTCGGACAGGATGGCGCCGCCGTGAGTGCGGAAGCGCTCGTCGCCGGCTCGGGCCGGTTCGCCGTCGGACCGATCGACCTGGCCGTGCCAGCTGGCTCGGTCGTCCTCGCGAGCGGCGAGCCGAGCGTGCGCCGCCTAATCGCCGCCACGATCGCCGGTCGCATTGACCCGCTCTCCGGTCGCGCCCAGGTCATGGGGCATCCGCTGCCGTCCGAGGCCGGGCGAGTCGCTCGACTCGTCGCGATGGCCGACGTCGGCGGGGTGGAACGCGCCGAGACCACGGTGACGCTCGGCGAACTCCTCGACGAGCGACTGCGCCTCACCGGGCCGGTGCGCAGGTTGGGGCGTGCTCGCGCGGCCGAGCGATGGGTAGCCCGAATCAACTCGGCGGTTTCAGAGATTACCGGCGGGGCGGCGACGCCCGTGACCATCCGATCGACCCTTCGGGAACTGCCGCAGCTCGAACGGGCGATCGCACTCGCGACGGTCGCTCTGTCCGAGGGGACTCCCGTCGTGGCGCTCGACCTGCTCGACTCGTTCGCCGAGACCGACGAACGCGCCTTCCTGACCGCAGTGTGTCACCTCGCGGCCCCGACCACGACCCTGCTGCTCTTCTCGCCGCTGCCGGTTCGGACCTCGAGTTCGGGTTGGGGAGGCGATCGCCCCCGCACCATCCTCGATCTCACAGCGCTCGACACCAGAGGAGTTTTGAAGTGAGTCCGTCCATTTCTCCCGCACGCCGTTCGCTCGCCCACCGGGCGGCGATCATCGCCGTTGTGCTCGTCCCGCTCGCGTTTGCCGGCCTGTTCGTCGGCGCGCTCGCGCAGTCGCCCACGGCCGTCGACCGCATCCCTGCGGCGATCGTCAACTCCGACAAACTCGTCTATTCAACGGCCGCCGACGGCACGAAGTCGCCCATCTTCGCGGGCCGACAGCTCGTCACCGAACTGACCGGGGGCAGCAAGGGCTTCGACTGGACCATCACCAACAGCGCTGATGCCGAGCAGCAGCTCAAGGACGGCAGGGTGGACGCCATCCTCACGGTGCCGAAAAACTTCTCTTCCTCGATCATGTCGCTCTCCTCCTCCTCGCCGGAGCGGGCGAACCTCGCCATCCGCACCGACGACGCCCACAGCTATCTCACCGGGGCGGTGGCGCAATCTGTTGGCGACGGCCTCGTCAGTGCCTTCGGTGTGGCGATCACCGAGCAGTACATCTCCGGCATCTCGGCCGGAATCGGGACGCTGGGTAGCTCTCTGCACTCGGCGGCGAAGGGAGCGAGCAGCCTCGCTTCCGGTGCAACCGGCCTCAGCGGCGGCCTCGGAACCCTCTCCGGTGGGGTGTCATCCGCCGCGAGTGGTGCGTCATCCCTCGCGGGTGGCGTGACCCAGTACACCGGCGGAGTGGATTCGCTCAGCGCGGGACTCGGCAAGCTCAACGCTGGGGCGGCGAACCTCGCCCCCCTCAGCAACGGCATTTCCGGAGTGGCCGGCAGCGTGGCGGCCCTGTCGGCGCAGCTCGCGGCAGCGACCGCGGCTCCCGTCCCCGACCAGACAGCGATCGACAGGATAAGTCAGCAGCTAGCCGCGGCCTCCGCCGAACTCAGCGCCTTGAGCGGCCAGAATGCATCGCTTGCGACGGGCATCCAATCCGGTGTCAAGCAGAGTGCATCCGGCGCGACCCAGCTGTCGGCCGGTTCGGCATCCCTTCGATCGGGTGCGAGCTCGCTGTCCACGGGACTCGGGGAGCTCTCCGCGGGAGCAGCGTCAGCGTCTACCGGCGCTGCTCAGCTTGCGACCGGGGTCTCGCAGCTGGCCGGCGGCCTCCAGAGCGGAGCGAATCAGGTTCCCGCGACTTCGCCGTCCGCCACGGCGCGAACCGCGAAGATCGCCGCCGACCCTGTCGGCCTCACTGTGACGCGGGACAATAAGATCTCAAGCCTCGGCCAGGTCATCGCGACGTTCTTCGTGCCCCTCGGCCTGTGGGTCGGCGCGCTTGCCGTGTTCCTGGTGCTCCGTCCGCTCTCCCGACGCGCGCTCTCCTCCTCGGCTGGCAACGGGCGGCTTGTGCTCTCCGCCCTGGCCCGGGCCGGTGCGGTTACCGTCGCCCAGGCGGTGTTGCTCGTGGCGCTCTTGCACGTCGCACTTCACGTGTCGTGGGGATTGCTTCCGGCGACTCTGGGATTCGCGCTCGCGCTCGCCCTGGCCTTCACCGCGTTCCACTACTTGCTAACGATCGCGTTCGGCCGGGCCGGGCTCGTGATCTCTCTGCTGTTGCTGGCGATTCAGGTGACGTCGACGGGAGGGCTCTACCCGGTCCAGATGCTCGCGGCTCCGTTCCAGCTGATCAGCCCGTTCCTGCCGCTCACCTACGGGGTTGCCGGGATGCAGGGGATCATCGCCGGAGGGAACGCCGGCTCCGTCGTCGCGGCAGCGCTCACGCTGTTAGCCTTCGGGCTCGCCAGCGTGCTCGTCTCGCTTTTGGTGATCCGTCGCACCCGACGAGCCCAGGCGCTCGGGCTCGCCACGGCCCACACGCTCGGGAGTCTCGGCGGCCAGGTACCGCACGTCGCCTAGCTGCACTGCTCGGGGATGTTGATCAACCGGCAGACGGGCGGTTGATGGGCAATCGCCCTCTTTGTGTGCGCCCGCCGGCCGAGCGTTGTCGTCGCGCCAATGGCTAGGATGTTGACCGTGAATCCCCGCAAGTCTTAGCGTCTGAGCTCGATGCAGCGGAGGAGTCTGCCCATTTTCGGCTGAGACTCGCGCTCTAGCGAACGGTCAAACGACCTCGCTCCGAAAGCCGTCGCCGATCGGTGTGCGACGCCCGGCTGCATCTGTACCGCCAGACCATGGACGCGTCGCTGTGCGCGAATTTTTCTTAGGGGTTCTCAGATGCAACAAAACAACGATGTGCCTACCGCACTTTCTAGCAATATCGACTTCCATCTTCTTGTTGGGGGTCAGCTCGTCTCTCAAGTGGGCAACCAGCTGCAGAGCCTCGCTCTGCCGCTGGTAGTCCTCTCGCTTACCGGCTCCGCGGTGCAGGCAGGCGCGATCCTCGCGATCAGCACTGCCACGTACCTGTTGTTTGGGCTTGTGGCAGGTGCCTTGGTGGACAGGTGGGATAGGAAGCGCACAATGATCTGGTGTGAGCTAGGTCGCGCCGTGCTCACGGCCTCCATCCCGGTCGCGTTCCTCTGGAACGCCGTAAGCATCCCGCAGTTGTACGCGGTCGCGATCATCACCGGTGCGCTTGGGGTGCTCTTTCAGACCGCAAATAGCACGGCGATGCCGCACGTTGTGGCGCCGGAGCAGCTCCCGGCGGCGCTTGGCATCAGCCAGGCAGCATCCAGCGCAGTAGGTATCGCCGGGTCCGCTCTCGCGGGAGCCGCGTACGCGGTGGGCCGGTTTATCCCGTTCCTCGTGAACGTGATTTCCTTCCTGGTCTCCGCCGCAACGCTGAGCGCGATTCGACCCCAATTTCAGGGCGCGCGCATTGATTCGGCTCGCGGCCCAGGCGACCTTCTCAGGGAGATTCGCGAGGGACTCGTTTGGGTCTGGCGCCAGCCCGTAATCCGTCTGCTTACCATCGTCGAGGCCGCGGACGGTCTCCGGTACGGCGCTGGATATTTGCTGATCATCGAGCTGGCTCGCCAGGTCGGTGCCGATGCCGTACAGATCGGTTTCGTGTTCGGCGGGGCTGGTGTGGGGGGACTCGTGGGCGGCTTGCTGGCAGCTCGCGTCACGAAACGTTATCCGCTGGGGCGAGTCGCGATCGTGCTTCTCTGGGCGGAAGCTGCCGCGTTCCCGCTCTACGCAGTCGCTCCGTCGTGGGCTTGGCTTGCCCTCGTCGCGCTCCTGGAGAGCGTTCTCGTGCCGATCTATTCGGTTGCGATGAACAACTACCGACTGAGGATCACTCCGGACCGGATGCGGGGGCGAACCAACAGCGCAGCGGTCACTCTCGTCACCGGCGCGATGTCGATCGGGACGATCGCGAGCGGACTCCTGCTCGAACAAATTGGTGCCACGGTCCTCGCTCTCGCCTGCGCCGGCTGGTTGCTCGTACTCGCCCTGGCGACAACCGCGAGCCGAACGATTCGAACCGCCGGAGCGTCACCCGCGAGCCGGTTGAGCGGCACGTCGGATGGAAGCATCTAAGGCGGCTATCGGCAGTCGCCCTCCGGCACCAAGTCTTGGTTCGTGCAAGGCTTCCTC
>JAUZFY010000347.1 GCA_030840185.1 Microbacteriaceae bacterium
CAGTATTCGGCGCTCTGGCGCGTCATCGAGGAGCAGGTAGTTCCGACCTCCAAGGAGCTCGGGATCTCGCAAATCGTCTGGTCGCCGATCGCGCAGGGTGTCCTCACTGGCAAGTACCTTCCCGGCATGTCGCTGCCCGAGGGGAGTCGCGCCACGGATGACAAGGGTGGCGCCGACATGATCAAGGGCTTCATGAACGACAACGTGCTGACCAGGGTGCAGGCCCTGAAGCCGATCGCCGACGAGCTTGGCCTGTCGCTCGCTCAGCTCGCCGTGGCCTGGGTGCTGCAGAACGACAACGTTGCGTCCGCGATCATCGGCGCCTCGCGTCCGTCGCAGGTGCAGGAGAACGTGAAGGCGTCCGGCGTGAAGATCCCGGCAGAGCTGCTCGCTCGAATCGACGACGCCCTCGGCGACGTGGTCGAACGCGACCCGGCAAAGACCCACCTCAGTTCGCCGAAGACTCGCGAGAGCTAAGCGGAATCAGGATGCGCCGCTGCGGGCCGCCCGGTCGATGCCCGGGCGGCCCGCAGCGGTTTGCGCCGAGGTCATCGCCGGCCACAGCGGCCAGCAAGTCAGCGCAACCAGACCGTCGCGTTCGGGGAGAGCCGACCGTCGAGAACTGCCGAGTCGCTGCTGGCTATCAGCACCTCACCCTCCGGGAGGTCAACCGGCTCCTCGCCGAAATTGGTGATTACGAGCACGTCGGAGTTGCGGAAGTCGACGATCGACGCGGAAGCCGGAAGCCACTCGAGCCGACCGGTACCTAGCGACAACTGGGATCGAAGCCGGATGGCTCGGCGGTACAGGTCAAGGGTCGAACCCGGACTGCGCTCCTCGACGTCCGCTGCGTGCTGGCGGAATGAATCCGGCTGCGGCAGCCAACTCGCGGAACTCGGCCCGAACCCGAACGCCGGAGCATCGGCCTCCCACGGAAGCGGCACCCGGCAGCCGTCGCGCCCGATCTCGGCGCCGCCGGAGCGGAAAAACGTGGGGTCCTGGCGCACGGATGCCGGCAGCTGGGTCACCTCGGGAAGCCCGAGCTCTTCGCCCTGATAGAGGTAGACCGACCCGGGAAGGGCGAGAGTGAGCAGTGTCGCGGCGCGAGCGCGGTCGAGCCCGAGCACCGCATCGGGCTGCTCGTCGTTTGGTCCGATCCCGCTCGACCAGTGGGTGGGATCGGACAACCCGAACCGGCTCGCGTGTCGAATGCAGTCATGATTGGACAGCACCCAGGTGGTCGTGGCTCCGACTGCCGTGTTGGCAGCGATGGACTCGTCTATCGCCTCCCGCAGTCGGCCCGCATCCCAGCCGGCGAGCATGTACAAGAAGTTGAACGCCTGCTGCATCTCGTCCGGGCGCACGTATCTGGCGATCCGAGCCGCGGGGGCGACCCAAGCCTCAGCCACGAGCATCCGGTCGCTGCCGTACGAAGAGACGACGCGATGCCAGTGCCGGTAGATATCGTGGACGGCCTCTTGATCCCACATTGGTCCGCGGTTGTCTCCCGTTTCGAGTTCGGCAACCCACGTCTCCACGTCGGGAAGGAATTCGTCTTTGACGAGAGCGTGCGCGACGTCCACCCGGAAACCGTCGACACCACGATCGAGCCAGAACCGCAACACGCGATCGAAGAACTCGACAACCTCACGGTTGGCCCAATTGAAGTCGGGCTGCTTAACGTCGAACAGGTGCAGGTACCACTGCCCGTCGTTGACCCGGTGCCAGGCCCCTCCGCCGAAGACCGACTCCCAGTTATTCGGCGGCTCGTCGCCGTTTTCCCCCTGCCCGTCTCGAAAGATGTAGCGGTCGCGCGCGGGGGAGCCGGCCGGCGACGCGAGGGCCTCGGCGAACCAGGGATGTTCGTCCGAGCTGTGGTTCGGCACCAGATCAACGATGACGCGCAGGCCCGCGTCGTGTGCCTCCGCGACCAGTCGGTCGAAGTCGGCAATGGTGCCGAAAACGGGATCCACATCCGTGTAGTCGGCGATGTCGTAGCCGGCATCGGCCTGCGGTGACACGTAGAACGGCGAGAGCCAGAGTGCGTCGACGCCGAGGGAGGTGAGGTGCGGGAGACGAGAGATGATCCCGGGCAGATCTCCGATGCCGTCCCCGTTGGAATCGGCGAAAGAGCGAGGGTACACCTGGTAAATCACAGCGCTTCGCCACCACTCTTGCGCGGTGACTTCGGGCGATTCCGCCTCGGTCGGGGATGGGCTCATCAGTCGAGTGCTCCTCAGCGATAGCCTGATACACCGTTTATAACGCTACTGCTGCGGTCCGTGCAACCGATTGCATTGGCACCGCCTTGGGGTTACATTGGGCGGGCATCAAGATCAATGCTCTTGTAATTCTCAGTGAGGAGAAAACATGAATAAGTCACGACTAGCGGCCGTGGCCGGGGTCGCGGTCTTCGGACTGGCTCTAGCCGGTTGTTCTGGGGGAGGAACGGCTGGCGGCGGCAATGATGCCACAGCAAATCTGTCCAGTCGCGGTCCCATTACGTACGTACAGGGCAAGGACAACAGCAACGTCGTTCGACCGCTCATCGACAAATGGAACGCGGCGCATCCGAAGGAAAAGGTCACATTCAAGGAGCAGTCCGACCAAGCTGATCAGCAGCACGACGACCTCGTGCAGCACTTCCAGGCGAAGGATGCCGGTTATGACGTCGTCGACGTGGACGTCGTCTGGACCGCGGAATTCGCTGCGAAGGGCTGGCTGACCCCACTGTCCGGCAAGACGAAGATTGACACCTCTGGTCTATTCCCGTCGGCTGTGAAGGCGGCAACCTACAA
>JAUZFY010000015.1 GCA_030840185.1 Microbacteriaceae bacterium
GCCACATTGAAGCCCTCCGCCCGGTATTGATCGCACTCGAGACGCACGCGGCGCAACTGGATGATTGGGGCCGGCGACTCGCCGATCGGCTCCTGGACGGCGGACGGCTTCTCGTCGCCGGCAACGGCGGCTCGGCCGCCGAGGCGCAACACCTGACCGCCGAATTGCTCGGTCGATTCGACGGCGAGCGCCGAGCATTCTCGGCTATCGCGCTGCACGCCGATACGTCGACCATGACGGCCATCGGCAATGACTACGGGTTCGAGCAGGTCTTCTCCCGGCAGGTGTACGGTCACGCGCGCGACGGTGACGTGCTCATGCTTCTCTCCACGAGCGGAGCCAGCCCCAACCTGCTGCTCGCGGCGGAAGCCGGGCGGTCCTGCGGCGCCACGACGTGGGCCCTTACCGGCGAGGGGCCGAACCCGCTCAGCCGGGTGGTCGACGAGTGCATCTGCCTCCCCGGACCAGCGGCCAACGTGCAGGAAGCGCACCTTGTTGCCGTGCACGCGATGTGCCGCTCCTACGACGCCGCGATTGCCAAGGCGCAAGGGACGAACCCGTGACGCTCGACGCGGCTCGGACGATCGTGGTGGTCGGCGATGTACTGCTCGACGCTGATCTGTCCGGGCACTCCCACCGCCTCAGCCCAGACGCCCCCGTCCCGGTCGTGGACGCGCCGCAGACCCGGTTCCGGGCCGGGGGCGCCGGTCTCGTGGCGACGATGCTGCTGAGCGACGCGCGTCGCGTGCAACTCGTCACCGCACTCTCCGACGACGCCAGATCTGCGCAGTTGCGCGAACAGCTCGCCGATGTGCCGCTGGTCTCGGGAGCATCCGGGGCGCCGACCCCGACCAAGACACGGGTGAGCGCCGGCGGTCACGCCATCGTGCGAATTGATGAGGGCTGCGAGCCGGCACCCCCACCGAGGGTGACGGAGCAGATGATCACCACGATCGAGAGGGCGGACGCGATTCTCGTCGCCGACTACGGACGAGGGGTTGCCGCTCATCCGCAGATCAGGGCTGCGCTCCTCGCGCGGGGACGCCAGGTCCCGCTGGTGTGGGATCCGCACCCTCGCGGCGCCGACCCTGTCGAAAGCGCATTCGTGGTCACCCCCAATCTCGACGAGGCCGCCGCCGCGTCGGGAATCGGCGGAACCGGGGTGGATGCCGCAGCCCGAGCCGGCGAGGCGCTCAGGGTTAGGTGGGGTTGCCGCGCGGTCGCCGTCACGATGGGCGAGCACGGCGTAATGCTCTCGGCGGCCGGCTCGTATCCGCTCGTCGTTGCCGCGCCAACCGCCATTGCGGGCGACCCGTGCGGAGCCGGAGACCGGCTCGCGGCCTCCCTCATCGGGCAGCTCGCGGACGGTGAATCGCTCGAGGACGCGGTGGCAGCGAGCGTCGTCGATGCGACCGCGTTCCTCGCCGCAGGCGGTGTTCGCGGGATGGCGCTTCGGCCGGACCCGATACCTGTCAGCGGCGCGGTCGACGCGCTCCGGGTGGCGAGAGAGACGAAGGCTCGCGGAGGAATCGTTGTGGCGACGGGCGGGTGTTTCGACCTCTTGCACGCCGGCCACGCCAGAACGCTGTCCGCGGCACGCGCTCTCGGCGATTGCCTCATCGTGTGCCTGAATTCGGACGCGTCCGTTCGGCGGCTGAAGGGTCCGGACCGACCAATTGTGGAGCAGGGCGACCGGGCCGATCTGCTCGCCTCGCTCCAGTGCGTCGATGCCGTGCTCGTGTTCGACGAGGACACGCCGGAGACGGCGATAGCTCAACTGAAGCCGGACCTCTGGGTGAAGGGGGGCGACTACCGCGAGAGCGATCTGCCGGAGGCGGCACTCCTCTCCGGCTGGGGCGGCAGCGTGATGACGGTTCCCTACCACCTCGGCCGCTCGACCTCCCGGCTGGCCTCGGCTCTCGCCGATGTCGGTTAGTGCGCGTCGGATGACCTCACAATCGCCTGCTATCGGCAGACACTAGGAAGGAAGTTTCATGACCACCCTGTCGGCCACACCAATCGGACGAGTCCTCATCACGGGAGGAGGCTCCGGCCTCGGCGCTGCCGTCGCCGAAATTGTCACCCTGGCGGGCGGGAGCGCGATAGTTCTCGATCGGGACATCAGCCGGGTATCGGGATCGTCCGCGTTCGAGGTGGATGTCTCGGACACCAGGGCCACCGAGTCGGCTGTCAGGGAGATCGCCCGATCGTTCGATGGGCTCGACGCCGTAGTGACGGCAGCGGGAATCGACCGATGCGGGCGGCTGGAGGATGTGCCGGCCGAGGAATGGGAGCGGGTGATCCGAGTCAACCTCCTTGGCACGGTTGCGGTGATCCGCGCCGCGCTCCCCTTCCTCACCGACAGTCACGGTCGGGTCGTCACCGTCGCCTCATCGCTCGCTCTCCGCGCCGTGGCCGACGCGACCGCATACTGTGCGTCAAAATTCGGAGTGCTGGGATTCTCGCGAGCGCTCGCGGCCGAAACTCGCGGCGAAATCGGCGTGACCACGCTCATCCCGTCGGGAATGCGCACCCGCTTTTTCGACGACCGGGATGAACAGTACAAGCCGGCGGATGATTCGATGCTTAACGACCCGGCCACGGTGGCGAACGCAGTGCTGTTCGCCCTCGGTCAACCGCGAGGAAGCGAGGTTCGCGAATTGGTCATCTGCCACGAGCGGGAACCGTCCTGGCCGTGAGCGACATGGCGTCCTCGACGACTGAGTCGATGGACACGTCGGCCACGAACGAGACGTCATGCTCGCAGCGCTCGGCCGACCAGCCGACCTGGGTCGCGTCCCGACCGCACACCGGACACACCGTAGTCCAGCCCAGCTGGATGCGGTGCCGCTCCCGCCCGAGTGGGCCTGCATTGATCAGATTGCCGAACCAGTAGATTCCCACGGTCGGAACGCCGACGGCTTGGGCGAGATGCCGCGGTCCGCTGTCGTTCCCAACGAACACGGTGGCCGAGGCGAGGACCCCCATGAGCTCCGGAATGCTGAGCCGTCCGGCCAGCGAGACGACGGCGCCGGAGCCCCGGGTTGCCGTGTCGGCGATATGGCTCGCCAGTTCGACATCGGGTCCATCTCCGACGACTATCACCCGGAATCCCTCGCCGGTCAGCCGTACGGCGAGCGCGGCAAAGCACCCTGCCGGCCACCGCCTGCGTGGATCGGTTGCTCCCGGATGCACCACCGCGACGGGCGCATCGCCGTGATCTCCGAGTAGATCGAGCGCGAGGTCGCCGGCAGCGCGATCCTCGTCGGTGACGGACAACCGCGCCTCGAGCATGACCGGACCAACGCCGGCGAGCCCGACAACTTCGAGCGCCCGCAACGCCTCGTGTTGGTAATAGAGGTACGGGATGGTCCGTTCGAGCGGCTCCGCGTCTGGGGTGGCGCAGCCGATGCTGTGGGCGGCGAGGAGCCGGAGAAGGAACGGATTGGAGAAGCGCCCGCCCCCGTGAAGTTGCACGGCCAGATCGAACGTCCCGGCGTTCCGTGCGAAAAAGGCCTCGACCCGGGCGGGGTCGCTTTCGCCGTCGCGGATGCCCGGAGCGACCGGTACGGGCTCGAAGCGGATGTCGACGGACAGCCGGTCGCGGATGATCTGCTCGTGAACGGGGCTGCCGAGGAGGGTGATGCTGGCCCGCGGATACGCGGCGGCGAGCGCCTCGACCGCCGGGACGGCGAACAGGAGATCGCCAAGGCCTCCGCCCCTCAGCACTGCGATTCGGGCGACGGATTCGAATCGCTCGGACAGGGGCGCGACCGACGGCGGTGCTAACGGGGAAAGTGAGGTCATGCCTGAACAATGCCCACCGCTGAGCGGCGTGAAACGCCGACGCGGCCGAAACTTCGGTGGTCGTGTAAAGGCGGCGGCTAGTGGGTATCGGGCCGGTAGAGACTGTGTCCAAAAAAAAGACTGCGGCGGATGGAGAACGGATGACGACGACCGATTTCGCGCAATCAGGTTGGGTTCAGGCATCCGAGCGGATTGTGATCACCGATCCTCGGGACGGCAGCCTCGTCGGCGGCGTGCGGGTGACTTCGGCGTCCGAAGTTTCGGCTCTCATCGGGAGCGGGCTTCGTGCGTTTGAGCGATGGTCCACGACGTCGCCGGCGCAACGCGGTGGCGCTCTGAGAGCGGCGGCGGCGGCGGTGATCGAGCGCGAGGACGAACTCGCGGCCCTCAACGCTCGCGAGACCGGTCGGCCGGCCGGTGAGGCGCTCGCGGGGATCCGGGCGGGTGCCGATGCCCTTCTGCAGTATTCAGAGCTCGGTCCGCTCCACTTCGGCACCCGTCTGCTCGGCGGCGCGGATGCCCTGGACTACTCAGTGCCCGAGCCGCGCGGTCTCGTTGCCGTCATCACCCCGTGGAACGACCCGGTCGCGGTGGCGCTCGGTCTCATCGGCGCGGCTCTCGTCACCGGAAATGTGGTCGTCCACAAGCCGAGCGAACGGTGTCCTCATCTCGGCATTGCCCTCGGAGCCACGCTGGAAGAGGCATTTCCCGCCGGCGTGATCTCGACCGTGAGCGGGGGCGCGACGGTCGGCGAGCTTCTCGTTCGGGACGAGCGGGTTTCCGCCGTCGCGCACGTCGGCTCGACACGGGCCGGCGAGGCGATTTCGCGCGCCGCGACCGACACCGGCGCCCACGTCATCCGGGAGAACGGGGGAAACGACGCGCTGATCGTTGACGAGGATGTGAGCCCGCGCTGGGCTGCTCAACAGGCGGCGCTCGGTTGCTTTGCCAACTCCGGCCAGATCTGCACGTCGGTCGAACGGATCTTCGTCCATCGTCGTGTCGCGAACGCCTTCATCGTTCACCTGGTGTCCGAGGCGCGTCGCCTTGCGGCGACCGGCGACCTTGGGCCGCTCGTCGACGACGCGCTGAGAGACGCCGTGAACGCGCAGGTGACGGCCGCCATCGCCTCGGGAGCGAGGGCTCTAGTCGGCGGAAGCCCCCGGGACGGTGCCGGGTCCTACTATCCGGCGACCGTTCTGGTGGACTGCACCCCGGACATGACCATCATGAGTGAGGAGACGTTCGGTCCGGTGGCCCCGATCTGCATCGTCGAGAACTTCGAGGAGGGCCTCCAGCTGGCCGCCGACGACCGGTACGGGCTGGCCGCCACCGTACTCACGGCGTCAATGAGTCACGCGATGGAGGCTGCTGCCCGCCTTCCCGTGGGGACCGTCAAGATCAACGCGGTATTCGGCGGCGCGCCGGGCGGATCGGCGCAGCCGCGGGGGGCGAGCGGGTCTGGTTTCGGCTACGGACCTGGCCTGCTCGATGAGCTGACCACAACCAAGGTCGTGCACATCGCCCTTCCGGGAGAGGGCGGCGATGACAACTGGTGAACTGCCCGATAGCCTGTCCCCTCAGCTGGTCAGGCGCATCGCCGACGCCGGTATCACCG
>JAUZFY010000040.1 GCA_030840185.1 Microbacteriaceae bacterium
GCGAATTCATCCTCGAACGGCGGCAACGAGCCGACGACGCTGGCGAGCAGGAAGTCGGCCAAATCGGGATTCCGAGCCAAGATCGGCCCATGGAGATAGGTGCCGATGACGGCTCCTTGCACAGCGCCGTCGCCGTTCGACGTACCGTTCCCTGTGCCGTCGATGAGGCGTCCCAAAGGTGTCGCGTCAGGCCCGAGGATGGTGCGCCCGGCGTGGTTCTCGAAGCCGGTCAGCACCCCCACCCCGGGAAGCGTTGAATACGCGACTACCTCACCTACGGCGCGGTCACGGAGTCTGTCGGAGTGCACGTCCAAGAGGCCGAAGCCACCGACGACCTCAGAGGCACCGATGACGAAGGACGACCCGAGCAGCTGATAGCCCCCACATACGGCCAATACAGAAGCCCCCGCTCGGACCGCGGCGTGAAGGCTTCTCGAGAGGTGGCTGTCCGCCGCCAACACCCGCTGGGCATCGTCCTCCCCACCCCCGAGAAGGATGATGTCACTGCTCTCGGGAATTGGCTCGGCCCCATCGACGGTCACGATGTGCGCTGAACCAGCGCGGAGCCGCATGCGTTGTCGCAGCACAATGGCATTGCCGCCGTCGCCGTAGGTACCGAGCAGGCCCGGGCGAACAACTACGATGGTGACTGAAGTGTCAGGCATGACCAGGCATGACGGACAGCGCTTGTTGGAAGGCGGTGTAGTTCGCGACGAGATCAACCTTCGTCGTCGCGGTTCGCTGCACGGCGCGGGCAAGGTCCCGCTCGACGACAGCCTCGATTCCTGCGTAGTGGAGCCGCAGTGCGATGTCCGCCGCTCGCTCTCCAGAACAGACGATCTTGGTGCCGGCGAGGCGCTCGAACGGGACGTCCCAGATCCACGAGGTGTCTTGGCCGTCCTGGACTCGTGCGTTCAACGCAAGGACGAGAGACGCGTTCGGTTCCAGGATCTCGAAGGTCTCCAACCACCCTGCCGGGTTCTTCGACAAGAGCAGTCGGACGTCCACGTCGCCGACGACTCGTCGGGCGTAGCGTCCTGCGACGCTCGACATCGCAGCCCATGCTGCTGGGTTGACCGGTTGTCGCAGTTCCGCCAAAACCGCGCCGGCGATGAGCGCATTTGAGATGTTGCATCGACCCGGGAGCCCTGTCGCGAATGTCAGGTCGTGTTCAGGGGGTATCTGGGGCCGCTCGAATCCACATCCGTCACAGCGCCAGTTGTCGACATCGACGGACAAGGCATGCGACGAGCAGGACGGACATGCAACCGCGTCGGCGTGCCAAGGCTGTCCGGCGGCCACCCAGCGGACGGACGAGGCCGATTGGGCGGCCCAGGTGATGAGAGGGTCGTCGACGTTGGCGACCAGGACACCCCCGAAGGAGGCCAGGGCGTCTCGCCAGGACTCCGCTATGCGTCGCACCTCGTGGGAGCGGTCCAGCTGGTCACGGGAGAGGTTGAGTAGCGCGACAACCGCCGGCTTGACGAGTTCGAGTGTCGTTGCGAGGACGAGCTCGTCCACCTCGAGGACGACGGTCGAGGCGGTCGAGCGAGCGAGAAAGGTGCTGATGATTCCGCTGGACAGGTTGGCGCCCGTCGAGTTGGAGACGGCGTCATCGATCGACGAAGTGATCAGCGCGGATGTCGTGGTCTTGCCGTTTGTGCCGCTGATCACGACAACCGCGGGACCCGTCACGAGATCGCGGACCGCCTGTTCGGTCGCAAGCGCGAGGAAGACTCGCCCGCTGATGGTGGCGCCCTGACCGCCGGTGAAGCGGCTGAGCCGACTCGCCAGGCGTGCCGTCAAGCGGGCGGCGCGCGTCCGAAATGGGAAGCCTCGCATGGGGTGACCGGACATGTGGGCTCACCGTAGAGATGTGGCCGTTAGCGGCAAGCAAAGCCCGGCGCCTCGAAAGTAAAGCTGTCCACCAAAAGCTCCTTCCGCGGTCAAGCTTTGCCCAGCTCTAACTTTGCGTGCACCTGCCGCGGTTGCGCGCGTCTCTACGGTCGCCGCATGCCCCAGTCATCGCAAGCGTCCTCGCCGCGATGACGGCACCGACGCTCGAGCAACCACCCGAGACCCAAGGAGATCGGCCGCGAGCCATCCGCTGCTGGTGGTCTGGGTCGGAGCTGTCGCGGCAGCGTGGCTCATTCACCCGCCACGGACGTCCTGGCATTTCTTCCACGACGCCGCGGCCATGCCGATCGGCAGGCTCGTCGCAACCCTTGGCGCCCTTGTCCTTGTCTTCCTTCTTCCCCGGCCCCCAGGGCTTCAGGTCGCGGAAAACGGCGTCGGGGTGCCCTCGCCGATGGGAGCAACCTAGGGACGGCCCGGTTCGAGTCAAGTTCGCGTCAGGCAAAGACGTACGTCTCGCGAGGCGAGTCCGTACTTCGCCTACCCCTGATGGCGCCCGTGTTCCGGGAAGTGGCACTTGCGCCTCTTCGGTGCCGATGAAATACGGTCCGGTCGACGAAGGCGCCCTTGGCCCACTGCGAGGACGATGGATGAAGAGACCTCAATCGAGATCGGCCGGCGGTGCGGATGAGTCCGTCGACGTTGAGGGCGCCGCGCATGAGTCCCCTCTCGTTGCGACGCAGTTGACATCGAACGGCTCGCCACTGGTGTCCGACACGAACGACCTCGGCGTACTTCGCGCCTACTCGGATGGGCTCAGTGATCATCGGAGGGTCCGTGAGCGCTACGACGAGGACGGCTATCTACTGTGTCGGGCCCTGCTCGACCGGTCTGACGTGTTGGCGCTGCGATCGGCGTACTTCTCTGCGGCTCGGTCGTCGGGCGAGCCGCCGGGCCCCCTGACGATGAGCGGACCGGAAATGGTTCCACATGGGGTGGCGGGCCATCGCGCGCATTCCTTTGTAAGGACGCCGGAGTTTCAAGCGTTCACTTCGATCCCAGCGCTGCGCGACGTGGCCGCCGTGATCCTCGCCTGCGAGCCTCGCCTTCTACCGCGCCAGATACTCCGCGAGTACAGCCCCGGAAGCAATCGGGCATCGCGCGCCCATACGGATCACGTCTACATCAACCGTGGCACCAAGAACGTCGTCACGGCCTGGATACCGATTGGAGATTGCTCCCTGGCGAGCGGCTCGCTGGTCTACTTGGAGGGATCCCACCACCTCCAACCGGATGAGCTCGACGCCGTGCGTGCTGTCACGGATCGAAGCGACCCGCGGCGGTTGAGCCACGACCTCGGATGGGTGGCGCGGCGTCTCGGCCGCCGTTGGCTCGTCGGCGACTATCGGGCGGGCGACGTGGTCTTCCACTCGCCCCACATGATCCACGCCACTCTGGATGTGAGCGGCACGATGCCGCGGTTGTCCACCGACGTTCGGTTCATTCCCGCGACCGAAGAGGCCGACGAGCGGTGGCTGGAAACGTGGTCAGGCGACGACGGCAATTGAGGGATGCATGGTGCCCGCGCTCTGACATCGGTACGGGCGGCCCCGCGGATGCCAGCGCATGGTGTGTGCCTTGGAGACCGCAATGCGGCTAGGAGTGCTCTCGTGATCCTGATCGCCCTGATCGCCATGGGTCTTGCTGTCAGTCGTGTCGCGAAGCGAGTTCGGCGAACCGGACCCGGTGAGACGGGCCCGTGGGCAGCGGTGTTGGAGCACGACCGAGCAATGCGAGCGCTCGCCCCGATCGACGCGGAGGACACGGAGGAGGAGAATCCCTCGGACTAGCTTCCGGTGTGCCCAGGAGCGGCTCTCAGCGAACCGTCTCACATCCGATGACGCACTGGCGCCGATGTCAGTGGATCACATCGGTGCACTACCCGGTGAGCGACGGCCGCACCGCTCGTGCGGCCGCGTGGCTCTTGGCGAGATAGGCGAGCCCGCAAGCGGCAATCACCAGTCCGCCCACCGCGCCGGTCCCGCGAGTTCCGGCCAGGATCGGGCGCTCGTGAAGCACGAGCAACGCGAGGGCGACGCTGGCCGCCGACTCCGTGAAGATCGCGATTGGAAGGGACAAGGTCGGTTGGCCTGCTTGATAGATCGCCTGGACCAGGATGACGGCGACGCCCGAAGCCACTACAGCGGCGTAGGGATAGGGCGAGTCCGCCGCAACTCGGACGCCATGGCCAAGAGCGTCGGCACCTGCCCGGACAAGAACAGCTACGAGCGCGTTGGCGAGACCAGCCGCCAGACCCACCGCAGCCGCTCGTCTCGCGCCATGCTTGTGGCGCGCCTCGCTCACGCAGATGCCGAGCACCACGAGAAGGACCGCGGTCGCCGCCCCGAGTGGACGAGGTGCGACGATCGTCGTACCTGCCCGCGAGGTGTTCCCTGCCGTGAGGAAGAGCGCGACGCCCCCGGCAACAGCGATGACCGCTCGCCAGGTGCGCCAGCCCAAGGGTGCCCGATCGCTCCATGCGGTGATCGCGAGACAGACGATGAGTGCGGTCCCGACTATCGGTTGCACCGTGACGACCGAGCCATGGTCGAGAGCGCCGAGCTGAAGGAGGAAACCAATGCCGCTGACCGCGACCCCCACCAGCCAGATCGGCTTGGCTGCGAGGTGACTGATCACCCGGATCCGAAACGCGTGGTCGAAAGAGATCCTGCGGGCATCTCGAAGTTGCAGTGCCATGCCCGTTCCGAAAGCGATCGCAGCGAGCGACGACAACCAGATGCTGCTCACGTCGGGCGGCCGACGCCCGCGATGTCCATGACCAGAAGGTAGCTTGGGCTGCTCGCAGGTTCTGCGGTCACGCTCCGCGTCGTGCAGGATTGCGACGTGTCAGCGACTGAGCATCCGAGGCGTGTGGCAGTCGTGCCGGCGTACAACGAGCAAGCGACCGTGGCGACCGTGCTCGACCAGCTCTATCCCCTTGTCGATCGGCTCGTCGTCGTCGACGACGGCTCGACAGACGAAACTCGGCAGCGCATCGAGCAGTGGCTTCCGGGCCATCCTGAAGCGCGCCTGCTCGTCTTCGACGAGAACCGCGGCATGTCGGCCGCCTACCACGCCGCCTTCACGGATCTACGGGCAGCACTCGCTCGTGATGAGCTGGGGGCGGACGATCTGGTGTTCACCGTCGATGCCGATGGTCAACACGAGCTCGCGGTCTTTGAACGCTTGGAGTCCCTCATGGTGTCGGGGATCCTTGACGCGCTCCTGGTCCGCAGAGACCTTTCGACCTATCCGCGCTACAAGCGGCTCGGGAACTGGACGCTGAGCGCGTGGGCCAGCCTGTGGGCTGGCCATCGACTGCTCGATGTCGAGTCTGGCTACCGAGTATTCCGACTCGGCGCGTTGACCGATGCACTCGACTACTACCGCGGCTACAGATACAGCGAGACCGTCGAGGTGGCCGTCGTGATGTGTCGTCTGCACTACAAGGTCCGGAACGACGAACTGGTTGCCGTGCCCATCTTCCGTTCTCGCACGACCTTGATGGACGCAGCGATCGACTTCATGGCGATACCCCTCGCGGCTGCTCGCGTGTGGACTCGGCGGGGCAGATCGCAACCTGCTCGATAGCCGGGTCGGCCGAGGAGAACATCGAGCCGAACCGCCTGGAGGCCTCGCTTCTCCAAGCCTCGGAGGATCAGCGGCAAGGCGCGGATGAGCACCCTTCTGTCGGCAAGGACGTCGCCATCAAGCCCATCGTGAAGGTCGACGATCGATCCAGGACGGACTCGGGAGAGAATGCGATGCGCAAGTGCAACGGGATCGTGGGACTTCCAGTCCGATGCCGAGACATCCCACCCGATCATGACCATGTGCGCGCGGTGGACCGTCATGGCCACGAACGGGGTGTGTTGTCCGTGTGGTGCGCGGAAGAACGCAGGGCATACGCCGGTCTGGTTGGCGATCGCTCGCTCGGCCTTGCCGAGTTCGGGATATCTGGGGTCGAGCCAGTGCGTCGAATCGTGGTGGTACGAGTGGTTGCCAATGAGGTGCCCGTCGGCGACGAGTTCCCGGCTGATGGCCGGCCGGCGGTTCACCGCCTTGCCCACCGAGAAGAACGTGCCTTTGGCATCGGCTTCGTCGAGGATTTCGGCAAGCGCGAGCGTGTCGGAATCGTTCGGCCCATCGTCGAAGGTCAGGGCCACGTTCGATGTACTGCGACTGCCATGGCTGATCTGATCTCCGAACCAGCGGAGCTGCGCTGAGTTGGCGCCGATCCAGCAACCCGTTCCGGTCACGACCGTCGCGCTGATCACCAGAATCGCCGCGGCATGCCTCCCCCGGCCTCGAGCAATGCCCAGCAAGGCGACGATGGATACCCCCAGGGCGAGTTCAAGGATGAGCCGTAGGCCCTCTTCGCTCGTCTGGCCGACGAGCCAGGCGGTGGTCCCCGCGAGCACGGTCGCTCCGAGCGCGGCCCCTGTCCGGCGCGACACTTGCCGGCAGTGACCGCCCGAGCGCACCTCATGAGGCGGCAGCCGAGGTTGAGCGATCTCCTCACGGCGATGTTCGGGCTCGGCTGGCTCATCGTGATGGCGCGGATTCTCAGACACCGGATCTTCGTGTCTCACGACACCCTCATCAGCTACGCCCATGTGTGGTACATCAGCATGCGACTGTGGCACGATCATCGGCTCCCGATGGCCATGCCGTCGTTGAGTCACGGGGCGGCATTCGCGTATCCCTACGGTTTCGTTCCCTGGACGATCGCTGCGGCAGTTCGACCCGCGCTCGGCGATCGGGCCGTCACCGTCGTCCTCGTTGTGGGAGCAGGAGCCCTCATAGCTTCGACCTTCCTAGCTTTCCCCGAGCTTCGCCGACCTTGGTGGTCGGCGGCAGCTCTGGCGAATCCGGCGATGGTTTCCGGCCTCTTGATCGGTCAGCTGCCATTTCTCTGGGCAGCCGCAGGTCTGCTCGGGGCCGTGGCCTGCTGGCGCCGTGGGCACCGGCGCTGGGCGACGATTCTGCTGGCGGCGGCTCAGGTGACGCACATAGGCGTCATCGGCCCCATCGCACTGGGAGTTGTGATGTTTGGCTTCCGCCGTGAGCGCCACCGGCGCGAACTGGTGAAGGCCTACATGCTGTCGCTGGTGCCGGCTATCCCGGCGGCGGTTCTCGTCTTGCGGTCCCCTGTGTATTCCGAGAGCACATTGGCCCTCAAGGTTTGGACATTTGTCAACACTGTCGGTCCGCGAAGTTTGGTCGTCGTACTGCCCCTCGCCCTGATCGCGGCGATGAGTCGTTGGACGGCGTCGAAGGTGGGGCCTGCGGTCGTGATTGCGGTGATCGCGCTGAACGCAGCGATGTGGGGGCCGTTGGGGATGACCACGGCGTGGCACGGCATGGATCGAGCCCCGGACCAGCGGATGCAGTCGTTCGTCCACTCATCGCTTTTCCATCCCGGGGTCACCTATCGGATCCTTCGGGTCGGCGATGAACGGGTTGGTCTCTACCAGCTGCTGCGCGCTGGGGGCCGCTCCGATGCGGAGTTCTTCCCGGAGAGCGTCCTCCGTCGGTCGTGGCCTTCGGAGGAGGACTACGTCGCGATGCTTCGTTCTCGGCACGTCGACGAGGTCATGCTCTGGGCGAACTACGTCCGAGTCGCCCGAACCAACGAGGGCGAGCTCCTGGATCGCATGGCGAGTCGTGGCCTCTCCGGATGCGGACGGTTCGGTGTCTGCGTTCGGATGATCGCCGACGATCCGTCGTATCGCGTCTATGAGATCAAGGCGCGGCCGGCGAGATCCGCAGCCACCTGACGGACAGCGTTGATGACGTGGTCGACCTCGTCGTCGGTGATGTCGGAATGAACGGGCAAGCAGACGTGGTGTGCGCAGACCGCTTCGGTCACCGGTAGGGGGCCATGTGTAATCGATCTGAACACGGGTTGATGATGCAACGGGGACGAGTAGACCTCGCCGCTCATGCCGACTCCGTGATCCTCCCGAACGATTCGCTTGAACTCGTCTCGATCGATTCCTGGGGCGAGCATTGCGAGGTACTTGTAGTAGTTCGACGCTGTCCCCGGCGCCAGCGGAACCGAGGTGATCCCGGCGGCTCCAGCCAGTCCTGTGGCGTAGCGCGAGCCGGCGCGTCGCCTCACTTCGAGGAAGCTGTCCAGTCGAGCGAGCTGGACCTCGCCGACGGCGGCGTGGAGCTCGCTCATGCGCCACGCGTAGCCGAGCCGCACGTGTTCGCCGCCGAGGAAGCCGGCCTTTCCTTGGTCGCGGTACATCCGCGCTTCGGCCGCGAGTCGCTCGTCTGAGGTGAGGATCATCCCGCCCTCACCGCTGGTCATGACCTTCGTCGGGTAGAAGGAGAAGGCTGCCGCCGAGCCAAAAGAACCGGCGGCGCGTCCATGGAAGGTTGCTCCGTGGGCATGCGCCGCGTCCTCAACGAGTGGGACTCCTGCCTCCGCGCAGAGTCGGGCGATCTCTTCGACCTCGGAGGAGATCACACCCCCAATGTGCACAAGGATGACTGCGGCACAGTCATTGTCGAGCGCGCTCGCAACCGACGCTGCGGAGAGGGCGAAAGTCGATCGGTCGATGTCGGCCAGCCGGGGTCGCCCTCCCGCGTGGAGTACCGCGGCGGCCGTCGCGAAGAAGGTGTTGGCCGGCACCACGACAGAGCGGCCTTCGATCCCTATCGACCGAAGGATGATCTCCAAGGCGGCGGTACCGCTGCTGACGGCGATCCCCGCATCGGCTCGATGACGAGCGGCGAACGCGTTCTCGAACCGCTCGGTCACGGGTCCCAGGGTCAGTGAGCCGCTTGTCAGAGCCTCATCCACCAAGCGTGCGATCGCGTCGCGATCAGATGAGGTGAACACCGGTCGCGCCGGTGGGACGACGAGTTGAGTCATCCCCTGGAAGCTACAAACAGAGCCGGCAGGAGGCGCAGTCCGTCGATGCCGCCGCCCGATCATCCGTCATCGGCGTACACCAGGCTGAAGGCCGCGAGGACCGTTGCGGCGCCGACTCCTACGCCGCCGGCCACACCGGTGCAATGAGCGCGAACGCAGCGGACGGCCGCCCGCGGCGCCGTTCCACGACCAGCAAGGCCACCAATCGCGACCGAAGTGACACCCGTTGCGTGACCCGAGGGGAAGAAAAAGGTGCCGCCCGGCCCGCCCCACGATCGATGGCGGGTTTGAGGAGGCTGTAGAAGCTGTGAACAGCGCCCGTCGATGGCGGAACAGCGATCCCTCACGACGTGGCTCGGTCCGGCTGCTCACTCAACTGACACCGTGAGACCAATGCCTTGACGAAATGACCAGGTACCGCTGTCCCCGCTCCACCGGTGTCCATCGAAGGTCACGGCCTTGATGCCGTAGTCGGACGCGTGACCTATCAGCCAGCTCGCGATGAGCCAACCGTGGGCGGGCTCCACCGCTTGGCCGATGCCGGGTGCGCCGAGCTCGCGCTGGATTGCGGACGCGAGCGCCGCGGTGTTCAACGGCGAGGTCGGAGGCGCGCTCCTGCAGGCGAAGGCAGCGCCGAGCTCACCCGTGAGGGCTCGGGCCAAGAGACGAGCCGGTGGGTCCCACTGCGCATATCCGTCAGGAAGGGCGCTGCGTTGAACCGCCTGTGCCGCCTGGGTGAGCGACAAAGATTCCCAGTTCGGTACATCGGTCAGATGACGATAGAAGGAGGCCGCGGCGTGACTCGGTCTCATGATGTCTGCCGGCGCTCCCCATCCCTGTGAGGGTCTCTGTTGGAACAGCCCGAGTGAGTCTCGATCACCGCCAGGCAGATTGTGGAGCTGGGACTCCTGCAACGCCGTCGCGAGTGCGACCGTCACCGCGTGGTCCGGCAGGCCGAACTGTTTCCCGACCGCGGCGATCGTGGTGGCGTTCCTCGCCTGCTCGGGATCCAGGCGGACGATCTTGCCGGCGACCGTTGCTTGGCAGGGCGTGTCGGAAGGCCCGCCGCGGGCCGTGAGCTCGTGCCGGACGAGCCATCCGATCCCAACGACGACGAGGGCGCCGAGCAGTAGCCACCGCCGGCCTTTCGCGCCGAACGACCATCGAGCGCGAGCCATGAAGAGAGCGTAAGGATCGAATGCCGGAGAGAATCGGCGCGTCGGACCGCAAGCCCCGGGGGTTGCCCTCCCGCGTGCCATCGGATCGCGGGTCGTGGAATGCTCCACCCTCAGGGTCCTCTCAGCGCGGCGTTGGCACTGTCCCTACGAACCAGAAGACGGGCGAAAACGTGCGGGTACTGCTGGTCGAGGACGAGGAATCGATGGTGCGCTCCTTGACGCGCGGTCTCTCGAGCGAGGGCTATGTGGTCGATGTCGCGATGGACGGGCTATGGCGAGGGACGGGGACTCGCGGCCATTTGGACTGTTCGCATCCACCCTCACCGACATTGCGATCGGTGCGATCGCTGCCA
This sequence comes from Microbacteriaceae bacterium, assembly GCA_030840185.1. Lineage (GTDB taxonomy): Bacteria > Actinomycetota > Actinomycetes > Actinomycetales > Microbacteriaceae > Lacisediminihabitans. The sequence continues at coordinate 10,332 of JAUZFY010000040.1, forward strand.
CCCCCAGGCACGTGACATGCGCAGCCATCGTCAGGAACATCACCTTGCAAGTCGGTTACGTG
>JAUZFY010000061.1 GCA_030840185.1 Microbacteriaceae bacterium
TCGCCAACCTCGCGCACTTGCGCCGGGCGCGGGATCTGATCGACCGCGAGTTCGCACGACCGCTCGACGTACCGACGATCGCCAGTCATGCGTTCATGTCTCCGGCGCACTTCTCGCGGCAGTTCCGGGCCGCCTACGGAGAGACGCCCTACAACTACCTCATGACCCGCCGGATCGAACGAGCGATGGCGCTCCTGCGGGCCGGTGTCAGTGTCACCGACGCGTGCATGACCGTCGGCTGTACGTCGCTCGGGTCATTCAGCTCCCGATTCACCGAACTGGTCGGCGAGACACCAACCGCATACCGCAATCGGGAACATCCGTCCCTCGCCGCCATGCCGGCCTGCGTCGCGAAGGTGCGCACTCGACCAGTGAGAACGACCGGAAGCCAGCCGAGCACGATTCGAGAAGCATTCGGCGGATCGGCGGCCTAGCGTTGGCGCCATGACCATTTCACTTCAGTACTCACACATCACCGTCAACGACCCGGATGAGTCGCTCGCCTTCTATCGCGACGCCCTCGGCCTTGAGCTGCGCAATGACGTGGCATCCGGCGGATTTCGCTGGGTGACCCTCGGCAGCGCGACTCAGCCTGGGCTCGAAATCGTCCTCTCGGAACCGCACGCCGGCCGATCGAAGGCGGACGGCGACGCTCTTCAGGAGCTGCTCACCAAGGGCGTATTGCCCAATGTCGTGTTCAGCACCGACGATCTGGACTCGACGTTCGAGCGGCTGCGGGCATCCGGCGCCGAGGTCATGCAGGAGCCCATCGATCAGCCCTGGGGACCGCGGGACTGCGCATTCCGGGACCCGTCCGGAAACACCGTTCGCATCGCCGAAACCCCGGCCGGCCACTAGCCGGCAGCCGACAATCACGTGGCGGATCCTCGGCTACCGAACCGAAGGAGGCCGAAGACCCGTCGCGGCTAGGATGCGGCCTCGGCGAGATAGCGCCGGACCGCCTCGGCCGCGGCCTCGTGGTCGACGACATCGGGCTCTCCGGAGGTGCTGATCGATCCGACCATCTCCCCGTCGACGAAGATCGGGATGCTGCCGCCCCAGAACTTGTAGCTATCGTCGAGGCCGTCGGCGATGGAGGGGTCCGCCTCCTTCTTGAACCTGGCCAGCAGCGAGCTGTGACCGAGTTTCTTCACGACGAGGATCTTGCCCTGGATGACATTCGCGTTGCCCTGCCCGGTGCTGCCGAGCTGCGCGCGGTAGGCGAGCTCGTCGCCGATGTGGACGTCCACCGCGAGGTTCCGCTCCCACTCGCGGATGACACCGAGTGCGATCTCACCAAGCCGTGTCGCGTCATCCCGGCTGAAGGAGCGAAAATTCGCGACCGGCTCGTTTTCGAGCTGGTCGATCGTGTAGGTGGGTTCTGGGCGCGTCATCATGTTCCTTCACTGGGTCGGATCGCGGCGAGAAACCGGAGCGTTCCTGCCGTGCCTCTCAAACTCTAGGCGTACCCGCTGGGCGCGCGAAACGTGCTGGCAACACTCGAGGAGTTGACTGTCGGTGGCCCCAACGATGGTCGCCATCCCGCTCGCAGTTCGAATCCAGGTGAGGCCACAATGCACATCGACCAATCAGTGACCCCCCTGCCGATCGACCTTGCAAGTGCGGGTGTTCGGGACATTGCGGCAGGTCTTCGGGCGGGTGATTTCACCTCGGTACAACTCACTGCCGCCTATCTCCAGCGCATCGCCGAGATCAGCGAGGGAGGTCCACGGCTGAATTCTGTGCGGGCGATCAACGACGCGGCGCTCAGCGATGCCGCGGAACGCGACGCGGAGCGGGCCTCGGGCTTCGCGGACCTCGGGCCGCTGCACGGCGTGCCGATTCTTCTCAAGGACAACATCGACGTCGCCGGCATGCCGACCACTGGCGGATCGCTCGCGCTCGAGCGCTCCCGGCCGCGGGCCGACTCTCCGGTTGCGGCAGCCTTGCGGCGGGCGGGGGTGGTGCTGCTCGGCAAGACCAATCTCACCGAGTTCGCCAACTACATGACCACCGGCATGGCCAACGGCTACAGCTCGCTTGGCGGCCAAGTGCTCAATCCGTACGACGCCAGCCTGACCACGAGCGGGTCGAGCGCCGGCTCCGGCTCGGCCGCGGCCACCGCGCTCGCCGCCGCGACGGTGGGCACCGAGACGTTCGGCTCCATCCTGTCTCCGGCCCTCGCCAATTCCCTCGTCGGGGTCAAACCGACGGTCGGTCTCGTGAGTCGCACGGGCATCATCCCCATCTCTGGCACCCAAGACACTGCCGGGCCGATGACACGCTGGGTCTACGACGCGGCCGCGCTGCTCACCGCGATGACGGGCATCGACCCGGAGGACCCCGCCACCGCCGCCAATCCTCTCGTCGGAACCGATTTTCTCGCCGCGCTGTCCCCGACAGCGCTCTCCGGTGCGCGGCTTGGCTTCGTCGCGGACGCGGGCGACGAGGTGTACACCCGCTCACTCGCCCTGCTGCAGAGTCGGGGCGCGACGCTCGTGCCGGTGACCGTGCCGGAGTCGCTGACGCCGCGATTCCTGAGCTTCGAACTGCGCCGCGATCTCAACGCTTATCTTGCCCGCATCCACAGCACTCCCGCAGTTGGTGCGGCAACGGACGGGCAGGCCAGGACCCTCGCCGAGATCATCGACTTCAACGAGAGGCACGCGGATGTCGCTCTCAAGTACGGCCAGAAACTGCTAATCGAGTCGCAAGAGATTGACCTCGATGACCCCGGCACCGCCAGCCACTACGCGCAAGTTCGAGCGACCAGCGTCAACGAGAGCCGGACCATCGTCGACAGGATATTGGAGGAGAACGGGATCGACGCGATCGTCTCCAACTCCACCACGGTGCACCTCGGCGCGCGCGCCTGCTACCCCTCCGTCGTGGTGCCGGCCGGCTACCTCAGCGCGGGGCGTAAGCCCGCCGGGCTGCTCTTTCTCGGCACGGCGTGGTCCGAGGCGAAGCTGCTCGCACTCGCCTACGACTTCGAGCAGGCCGCGGGCGCCTGGCGATCGCCGGAGGAGATGAATCCCTCGCTGTTCCGCCGCGGCTGAGACTCTTTTTCTTACGCGGCCGAGTCGCCGGGCCAGTCCCGCATGAGGAGGTCGCTGATGTCGATGGGTTGCGTGGGGGGAAGGTCAATCGCTGCCGGGTCGATCCTGTGCTCGTGATTATCTTGCATTGTTGCATTGCCCCCAACTTGTGCCCTGTGACTCAGGTGTTTCGACCATATTCCTGATGCTGAGAATGCCTATGAGCATCTGCTGAGAGTTCCCCCTGACTCACAGGGTTCCGGTAGCCAGTTGAATGAGGAGACTCGTTACGGCGACGAGAACCCAGAGAATTCCGCCGAGGAGGAGCGGGCGAGCACCGGCCTTGCGGAGGGTGGAGAGCCGGGTAGAGAATCCGATGCCAGTGAGCGCCATGGTAATCATGAACACGCCGAGGGCGCTGAGCGTCGGATGCCACGAGACGGGGATGACGCCAACGGTGTCGAGGGCGCTGGCAACGAGGAATCCGATGATGAAGAGCGGAACGATCCTCTTCCACGGCACCCGTCGCCGGGCCGTCTCACCTCCGGCCGCCGCATCCTTCCTGGACTGCACCGCGGCGAGCACGATCGAGATCGGGATGATCATCAGGGTGCGGGTCAGCTTGACGACGACCGCGTACGCTCCGGCGCTCGCCCCGAAGGTATAGGCCGCGGCAACGACCGATGAGGTGTCGTTGATCGCGGTTCCCGCCCACAGCCCGAAGGCGTGCTGTGAGAGCCCGAGCAAGTGACCGATCATCGGAAAGAGCAGCACCGCCGCGATGTTGAAAGTGAAGATTGTGCCGATCGCGTAGGCAACTTCGGCGTCGGCGGCTCCGATCACCGCCGTGGTCGCGGCGATAGCTGAGGCGCCGCAGATTCCGGTGCCGACGCCGATCAGGGTGCGGATGTCGCCGTTGACTCGGAGCATCCGGCCGACAAGCCAGGCGCCAACCAGGGCCACCGCGAGGGTGCCGAGCATCACGGGAAGCGAGGACAGTCCGACGCTGAGCACCTGGGTCAGGGATAGCCCGGTGCCGAGGATGACAATGCTTGCCTGCAGGACTCGCTTGCCCGCAAACTTCGTTCCCGCTTCCAGAACCGTGCCCGGACGAATGAAGATAGCGAGAATTGCGCCGATAACGATGCCGAAGACCGGACCGCCGATGATGGGAACCAGCGACCCGAGGAACATTGCCACCCCCGAAATCACGAGCACCACCGCGAGGCCCGGCCAGAGGCCGAGCACCCGGCTCGCTCGGGATGGTCCGGGGGGCGGTGAGAGCGGTGCCGCCTCTAATTCGCTTGTCATCGTGTTCCTTCTTCTGATTCCGCTGTCGATTCGACTGCGTCTTCAACTGTCGCGCAGATCCGCCCGACCGGGTAGACGGCAACCCCGGATGGGGTCAT
>JAUZFY010000074.1 GCA_030840185.1 Microbacteriaceae bacterium
GTGTAGCAATCGGGGATACCACGGCAGGTACGCACCACCGATTTCCCCTCATTCCAGTAGTCGAGGGCGAGTACGTGAAATCCTTTGGCGGAGGCGGCATCGAGGAACTGCCGATAGTCGGCTGGCACCGCCCGTGTGGCGGGAAGGAACAGCAGCAGCGGGCTGCCAGGCGCCCCGCTTGTCGCGTAGTTCATTGCGTTCGGCGAGATGGCCTGACCGGGCGACCGCGGTAGTTCGAAGGAGATCACGCCGCCTCCCGGTTTGTCGTGGCGGATAGAGGCCACCCCGCTTGAGGCTTCGGCCGGCGACGCGATTGCGACGAGCCCGACGAGGGCGACGACGCTCGACAGCCACATCGCCGCTCTGCTTAGTCGCATTGTAACCCTTCTCAGCGTATTCGGACCGTGGTCCCTCTTCGCAAAGGTACTTCACGGAGACTTCCGTTTCGCCGCGCTGCGCGCCCCCCTTTCTGAGAATTCTCGTAGGAGTGCCGCTCAGGCGGCGACCGCGAGGGCCGAGTCGCCCTGGCGCGCCAGCGCATCGAAATCGACTCTCGGGTCCTCCGGGCGCACCCCGTAGGCCTGGTGGGTCACCAAGACGGTGATCCGGTCCCGCAACGCCATCCGCAGGTCGGCCATCAGCCGATCGGCCGACTCGGCGTCGAGGTGAGCCGTCGGTTCGTCGATCAGGATGACCTGTGCGCCGGTCAACAGGGTGCGAGCGACCGCGACGCGCTGGCGTTCGCCTCCCGATAGCGCGTCCCCGGCCGCGCCGATGCGCGTGTCGAGGCCAAGCGGAAGGCGATCAAGCAGCCGTCCGAGCCCGACCCGGCGGAGCGTTTCGAGCATCTCGGCGTCATCCGGCGCATCGTCTCGACCGCGCGCGATCAGGAGGTTGGCCCGAAGGGTCGAGTCGAACAGGTGCCCGTCTTGCGGGCACCAGCCGAAGCGCCGCGCAAGGGCGCCGCTGTCCAGGGCGGACGCGTCCCTCCCGCCGATCCGGTATCGTCCGGACAGAGCCGGCAGCTGGCCGAGCAGCACGGCGAGCAGTGTCGACTTGCCGGAACCGGATGCGCCGGTCACGACGAGCCACTGACCTCGATGCACCTCGGCGGAAACCCCGGCGAAGACCGGCTCGCTCGACCACGTCGCCGAGACGTCCTCGAGCACGAGCGAGTCGATCTGCGTCGGAGGCGACTGGGTTCCGCCGATCGCGGCCGCTCGGTCGCCCACGATGGTCTCGAGGGCGCCGAGCGCCCGCCGAAGTGGCGGATAGTTCTGCACCGCGGCAACGAGCTCGAGGAGCGAGTCGATGAGGGCGAGCGGTGTGAACGCGAGCACCGCGACGATCTCCGGTCGGAGCCGCCCCGAGGCGACGGCGTCGGCGGTTAGCGGCAGTACGAGCACCGCCGCGGTCGCGCACGCGAGCACGATCACCGCATTGGCGAGGCCCAGTGCCCAGGCACCGCGGCGGGCGGCGGCGCCGGCGCGGGCATCCAGTCGGCGAAGCTCCGCCCTGACACCGTCGTCGACGCCGTTCACCCTCAGGTCGGCCGCGGCGGTGAGCATCGTTGAGAGGCGTCGGGTCAGCGTCGAGCGAAGCTGCTGTTCCCCGCGCGCCGCCGCGCGGTCGGCAACAAGCGCGACGATGGGGGCTCCGAGCACGCCGACAATGGCGAGTGCGACGAACAGGGGCAGGACGGGGGCGTAGAGAATGCCGATCGCGACGAGCGCGGCCGCAGCCGTCAGCACCCCGACGATCGACGGAAGCACGACCCTGATCGCGAGGTCACGCACCTGGTCGACGTCGCGCACCAGGTGGTCGAGGGTGCGCCCGGTGGCCAGCAGCGCGCGGCTGCGCAGGCCGTTCCGAGCGAACGCCGTCCAGAGCCGCATCCGCAGCCCCGTCGCGGCGGCGAACACCGCGTCATGGCTCACTAGTCGCTCGGAATACCGAAGCACGGCCCGACCGATCCCGAAGAATCGCACACCGACAATCGCGACGAGCAGGTACAGGATGTGCGGGTGTTCACCCGCCCGCACGATGAGCCAGCCGGAGAGCGCGGTGAGTGAGGCCGCGAACAGCGTCGCGAGAAGGCCGAGAACGACCGCCGCGATGATCTTTCCCCGCACGGGACGGAAGAAGCCCCAGAGGGCGGCGACGGTACTGGTGTGGCCAGGAACCGCGCCGACGGTCTCCCGGCGGCGCTCCGTCACCGTGGCCGACGTTTCCCGGACCCCGCCCGGTCGGGCAGCGGCGATTGGGTCGAGGTTCACAATCCGGTCGGCGAGGGCGCGGACCTCGTCGTCGTGAGAGGCGACGATCACGGTCGCCCGGCCGCGCAGCTCCCCGATGAGTTCGATGATGCGCCGCCCATTGGCTCCGTCGAGCTGTGACGTCGGTTCGTCGAGCAGCACGAGTCGCGCACCGGCCTCCACGCGAACGAGCACGCGAGCGAAACCGAGCCGGCGCAGCTCCCCCGGGCTGATCACCGCGGTGTCGACCGCCGCGAGGTGGGCGAGCCCGACCCGCCGCAGGGCGCTGGCCGTCGCGCGCTCGGCGGCCTGGCCCGCCCCGGCATACAGCGCGAGTTCCTGCCCCACCGTGCCATCCATCACCCGCGGATGCTGCGGCAGCCACGCGACCCGTCCGGCCTCCACCCCGCCGATCCGGCCCGAGACCGTGGCCGTTCCGGTTGGCCGGCCGGCCAGCATCGCGAGCACGGTCGATTTCCCCGCTCCGCTTCGGCCGTCGAGCACCGTGATGCCGAGCGGCGCGGCGCTGAAGCTCAGCGGGGCGAACGCCGGGGCGCTGCGGTCCGCGTACTGTACGAGCAGATCGTCGACACGCACCCCGACCGCCGGCTCGCCATCGGCAGTGGCGGCGGAGGTGATGCCGTCGGAAATGCCTTCGGTTTGGGCGAAGGCGAGCGGGATCGACCGTGGGGCATCGAGCACGGCCCTCGCCCGTCCGAGGGCCTCCCGGCCCTCCTCGGACGAGTGAAAGGCCGCCCCGATCTCTCGGAACGGGGTGAAGCACTCCGGAGCGAGGAGAAGCACAATGAGTCCGACCTCGAGAGTCAGGTCGCCGGCGATGAGACGGACGCCGACGAAGACGGCGACCACGGCGACCGAAATGGTCGCGATGAGTTCGAGCGCGAGCGACGACAGGAAGGCCGTCCTCAGGGTCTGCACCGTCTTCGCCCGGTAATCGTTCGAGATGGCACGCAAGGCGTTGGTTTGCTCGTGTGCCCGCCCAAGGCCGACGAGCACCGGAAGGCCGCGAGCGAGCTCGACGAGGTGGTCGGAGAGTCTCGCGAGCGCGCTCGTCGCGGCTTCCATCCGCTCGCTCGTGTGCAGCCCGATGAGCACCATGAAGACGGGGATGAGCGGCACCGTCAGCACGATGACAAGGGCGCTGACCCAATCGGCGAATAGGATGCGCGCCCCGATAAGCAGCGGAATGGTGGCCGCGTTCACGAGCGCGGGGAGGAATACCGTGAAGTACTTGTCCAGTTCGTCGAGTCCCCGCGTGGCGAGGCTCGTCGCCGACCCGGTTGACGCAAAGCCGTCGGCCACGAGTCGCTCGGCGAGATCCGCCCGCAGTCGCTCCTTCGCCCCGAGAAGAGCCCGAGCCGCGACGACCCGGTGCGCCCAGGTCGCGAGCGCCCTCAGGACGGCCGAGCCGAGGCCGAGCCAGACCACGAGCGACCAGTCGGCCCGGTGCTGCATGGTTCCGACGACCCCCATCGAGAGCGCCGTCGCCGTTCCGACGAGAGCCGCCGCCTTGAGCGAGCTAATCAGGGCAAGCAGATACAGGGTCGGCCGACCGAGGGCGCCGATCCCGGCGAGCGGCGAACGACGTGCCACCGCGACGGTCATGCCCGGCGCACCGCCGGCTCGACCGGATGCGCCGCGGGGATGTGGCTTGCGCTCACCCGCTTCCGAAACACCCAGTAGGTCCAACCCTGGTAGGCGAGAACGAGCGGAATGCCGAAGCACGCGACGACCGACATGACACCAAGCGTGTACGGGGCCGACGAGGCGCTCGCCACGGTGAGGTCGAAGCGCGTGCTGATCGTCGATGGGAGCACGACCGGGTACCGGGCGAGGAAGATCGCCGCCATGGCCGCGACCAGGAAAAGCCCGAAGCCGACGAAGGCCAGCCCCTCGCTGCCACCACGATTCGCCGACCAGGCGACGATCACGGCGGCCACGGCGACGACCACGAGCGCCCAGCTGAGCGGTGAGCCGGACGAGAACTGCACGATGAGCGCCCAAGCGAGGAGCGGGAGGACCGCGATCGGTGAGACGCGCCCGGCGAAGCGGTTGCCGGCGAGTCGCAC
>JAUZFY010000097.1 GCA_030840185.1 Microbacteriaceae bacterium
AGACCAACGAAGGGCCGGCTCACGACGGCGCCGGGAGCCGTGAAGAAGTAATCGTGGAAGGCGATGTAGATCGCGAACCCCAGCGGGTACGCGAACACCGCCAGCACGAACAGGAGGTACGGCGCGCTAAACAGCAGGCCGAGTGGATTGCTGCGGCCGAATGGGTGACGCTTCCGCTTGGGCGGCGCCACGTACGGGGAGCCGGCGAGGCTCCCCGTACGCGACGTTTCCGTGGACGTGGACAAGGCTTACTTCTGGGCCGCGAGCTTGTTGATCTTGGTCGCGGCTGCGTCAAGCGACGACTTCACGCTGCCCTTGCCAAAGATGACCGAGTTGGACCATTCGTCACGGAAGGCCTGCATTTCGGCGACCGTGTTGGATCCTGACGGCACCTCGACGGTGCGGCTCGCCTGGTCGCCGAACAGCGTGTACGAGGGGTTCTTTGCGAAGTAGCTCGCGTAGGTGGTCGACAGGTTGGTGCGCATCGGCATCTGGCCCGTCATCTCGAGGAACTTCTGGTCTTGCGCCTTACTTGTGGAGTATTTCAGGACGTCCCAGGCCGTGCCCTGATTCTTGCAGGCGGTGAACATGCCGACGTTCTTGGCGTCGCTGAAGGTGTAGGTCTTCGAGGCCGGCGTGCCATCCTTCGTCGGGACGGGCACCGATCCCCAGTTGACGCCCTTGTAGACCGAGACCGCCCACGGGCCGACGATCGCCATGGCGGCCTTGCCGTCGGCGAACGCGTCGCCCGAGTAGGCCTCCTGACCGGCGAGATTCTGCGCATAGAGGCTGCGCCAGAAGTTGGCCACGTCGTACCCTGCCGTGTCGGCGAAGGTCGACTTGCCGTTTTCGACGAGCTGCTTGCCGCCGGTTTCAGCCGCGTACAGCGGGTAGAAGTCGAATGACATTTGGAAGAATTCGGACGTCGGTGCCGGCAGGATCGCGTTGGGCGCGACGCCCGAGTCGACCAGCGTCTTCGAGGTCGCGAGGAAGTCGGCGTAGGTCGAGAGCTTGGGGTTCGCGGGATCGAGGCCGGCCTTCGCAAAGAGGTCCTTGTTGAAGAAGATCATGACGGGGTTCGACTTCCACGGGAACTGGTAGTAGTCGCCGCTGGCGTCCTTGTACTGGCTCGCCTGCGAGCCGCTGCGGGAGTCGATGTACTGCGCCCCTCCGGAGAACTTCGACAGGTCGACCATGCCGCCCTGCTTCACCCACTGGCCGACGGCCGAGGGAGCGGTGTTGTAGACCAAGCAGGGTGAGTTGCCGGCCGTGATTGATGCGCCGATCACCTCTTCGCTGGTCTTGCCGGCCGGAATTTCTTGCCCCTTGACCCGCTCCTTCGGGTGGCTCGCGTTCCAGGACGCCACCATCTGCTTGCCCCAGGCCACCTCCTGCGCATTGTTCGAGTACCAGATTGTGATCGGGCCTTTGGCGGTGGTGGCATTGCTGCCGCTGCCTCCCGAACTCGAGCAGGCGGTGATCCCGATCATGCTCACGGCGACGAGGGCCGCTCCGATGAGCCTTGTGCGTCGTTGCACGGTGTCTCCTTCTTTAGGTGGCGGCTTTCGCCGCCGATTACTGGGCGATCGACGTGTTCGTCTTCTCGCGGTAGAAAAAGATGCGACGCTCGTGGGCCGGGGCATCCCAGCCTTGCGCGAAGAGGCGACCGCGGTCGGTGGCAACCATGCCGCCCCACGCGAGTGCGCCTCCTGAGTTCACGGCTCTCTGGGTGAAAGGCGCGGCCGTGTCGTAGAGAGCCTGGCCAGCGGCAAAGTCGCCGTTGCGGTCGGCGTAGAAGAAGTCGAGGACGAAGCGCTCGGGATGCTCGTCGTCGACGATCGCGCAGGCCACCTCGTGCAGCGAACCGCCCAGCTCCGCGAGGTCGAGGTACGGCCGCCGCTCGAAGCGCCAGCGCACGAGGTCGGTCGATCGTCCGACCTGGAGCGCGCCCCCGCATCCCTCGGAGAGGAACATCAAGTACTCGCCGTTGAATTTCACGGCCTCGCCTCGCCCGTTTCGTGGGATGACCGCTCCCTTCGCCCAGAGGTGCGAGACCTCGTGGTCGACGGCGCGGCCGAGTTTCGTCCACGTCTCGAGGTCGTCAGAGACCGCGACGTTGATGTCGCAGCCGACGTCGCCGATCTGGTCGACGGGCGTCGCGTACTTGGCTCGCGCCTCCGGCGTGATCGGGAAGATGCCGTTGTAGAACAGGAACCATCGGCCCTCGGCGGCGTACAGCTTCGGGTCCTCGCAACCAAACAACTCGTTGTGGAGCGTGGGGAAGATCTGGGGATTGGCCGGCGAGTCGATCCAGGCACCGTCCGCGCCGAGCGTCGCCGAGCCGATGCGGCTGCTGAGCGACTCCTTGGTCGGCGAGGCCCGGTAGAACAGGTGAAGAACGCCGTCGCGCTCGATAACCGACGGGTTGTAGATCGCGTCGCTGGTCCAGCCGATGCCGACGGGATCATGCCACTGGTCGGCGAGCTCGAAAGACAGGTCAACGTCGTCTTCGAACGGTCCGACGGCCCAGTCGGGCCGACTGGGATAGCGAGCCGAAAAGGTGTTTTGCGACAGCGCGGCCGTGGTGTCGTTGCGGTGCTCGAGGGCTGACTCGAGGTTCTCACGTAGGGCGTCGCGACTAAGAGGAATGAACACGTCTTTGGGCTTCCTGATGGGGCGAAATTGCTACCGAAACGTTTCGGTTAAAGTAACGTTAGCACAATTCCGCCGCGCCGGGTCGATCAATTTGGATTCAACGAGGACGCGGTGCGGGCCCCGTCGAGGTGCGCACGACGAGGCGGGCGGGTTCGATATCAACGTCGGCCACGGCCATCCCGTCGATCCTTTCAATCGTCTCGAGCAGGAGACGTGCCGCCTCGACCCCGAGCAGCCGCGGATTCGTAGCCACGGTCGTAAGGGTCGGCCGCACGTAGGTGCCGAGCTCTATTCCGTCGAATCCGGCGACGGAGAGATCATCGGGTGCTCGAAGGCCGAGCTCGCCGGCCCGCCCAAGGAATCCGATCGCCGAGAGATCGTTGGAGCACATCACCGCGGTCGGTCGGTCTCTGGTGGCGCGGCCAGCCAGGAGGCCGTTGGCAGCCGCGACGCCGCCGTCGTAGGTAAAGTCACCCTCGACGATTTCGCCCACGGGAAGCCCGGCGTCCTCGAGAGCGTCGCTCCAGGCCCGCAGCCGCTGCCCGGCGTGGATGAATTCATGCGGCCCGGTCACGTGGGCGAAGCGGGTATGACCAAGACCCACCAAGTGCTCCACGAGCTCGCGGATGCCTTCGACGTGGCTTTGCCGTACCGCCGTGAGCGGGAAGCCCGGGTCGGCGTTGACCCCGACCGCGGGGAGCCCGAGCTCCAGAACGAGCGGGACCCGGGGGTCGTCAACGCCGAGATCGGAGATGAAGACGCCGTCGACCCTGCGATTCGCGGCGAGGGTCCGGTAGCGGTCGAGCGTCTCGACGGGCTCCGATCCCATCTGCAGAATAAGGGCGTAACCGCGCGGATCGAGGACCGTCTCGATGCCGCCGATGAAACTGCCGAAGAACGGGTCAGATTCCAACACGTAGGGATCACGATGGACGACCAGCCCCACCGTGAAGGCGCGCTTTGCCGACAGGCTCCTGCCCCGGAGGGACGGGACGAAACCGAGTTCCTTTGCGGCGGCCACGATGCGTCGACGAGTGTCTTCCGAGACGCCAGGACGGTTGTTGAGGGCGCTCGACACCGAACTGATTGCGACACCGGCCTTGGCCGCGACGTCGATGATCGTTACACGATTGCTCACGGCTCGACCTTAGCCGCAGCCCGCGTAGGCGGCCGGGCGTGTGGGAATCGGGGGAGCATCCCGAGAGTTATGCACACAGCTGCACGCTGTAGACGCAACGGCAACGAACGGAGGTCGCTCGACCATGGAAACCCCTGACCCTGCAAGCAACCGACGCGCCGTGACCGTGTCAGCGGACCAAGACAGCGAAGCCAGGGAGGGGATCAGGCAATTCAATGAGGCCGCCATGGCAGCCTCCCGCAATCAGGATGCTGCGGCGAAGGCCTCGTTGTGGACCGAAGACACTCGTTTCCTGGCTCCGGGTCAAGAACTG
>JAUZFY010000114.1 GCA_030840185.1 Microbacteriaceae bacterium
GGCCCGAACAGCACGACCGAGGAAATTCCGTATGCGGACGCGAGGTGAGCCGCCCCGGTGTCGGCCGAAATCAGGAGGCGAGCGGCCGCCACCTCGGCTGCGAACTCATTGAGGGTCAGCAGACCCGCCAGAACCGCCGCATCCGGCAGTCCCGCGAGTTCGGCCACCCGCAACGCTCTCTCCCTTTCTTTACTGCTGCCGGTGAACCAAACCTCGTGCCCGTCGCCGGCAAGCGATTCGGCGACCCTGGCGAATCGTTCTACGGGCCACTGACGGGAGCCATAGAAGGCGCCGACGTGCACGATTGTCGCCCCGGGCATACGAGGAGCGACCGTCGGCACGTCGATCGCGAGGTCGTCAGCATCCGCCGCGACTCCGTAGGCGCGCACGAGTCGAACCCAACGCTCGCGCTCGTGGATGCCATGGGCCCACTCCGGCCCCGGCGGATCGTGCGAAATCGACAGTCGAGCGCCGAGGGCGGTGATGATCGAACGGCTCTCGCTCCCATCGCCGTGCATGTTCACCGCAACGTCGATGCGACCCGGCGCGAGGGGAAGCGGATCGTTCAGGCCAGGCGTCGGCAAGAGCGAGTCCACACCGCCGATCAAATCGGCGATCGGTGCGAGCCACTGCGGAACCGCGAGGATCAACCGGTGATCCGGGAACGCCCGCCTGATTCCGTGCAGGGCCGGCACGGCGACGAGAAGGTCGCCGAGCTTGAGCGCGCGCAGCACCAACAGCTCCGGGCGATCGTGCGGAGAAGCCGCATTCATCAGGTGCATCGTTCCACCCTCACAGACCCGGCCCGCAATCGTAAGGGAAGGCGAAGAAGAAGAAGGAGAAGAAGCGTTTGGAGAAGTAGAAGCAGGGGAATAGCAGGGACATGACCGGTTACTCGACTCGGCGGACCGCTGCCGTGCTGTTCGACCGCGACGGCACCCTCGTCGTCGACGTGCCGTTCAACGGCGACCCAGAACGGGTCGTTTCAATGCCGACCGCCCACCGCGCGCTGGGCCTCCTTCGCGCGGCAGGGATCTCTACCGGGGTCATCACGAATCAGTCGGGAGTCGCCCTCGGGCTTGTCACGTCGGCGGCGGTCGCCGCCGTTAACTCGCGGATCGATCGCCTCCTCGGCCCATTTGGGGTGTGGGAGGTATGCCCACACCGCGCCTTGGACAGATGCTCCTGCCGGAAACCCCGCCCGGGCATGATCCTGCGGGCCGCGGAACGCTTGAACATCGCGCCAACGGACGTTGCGGTGATTGGCGACATCGGTTCGGATGTTGCCGCCGCCCGGGCCGCTGGGGCGCGCGGGATTCTCGTGCCAACCCCGGCGACTCGCGCGGCCGAGATTCGCGACGCCGAAGAGGTCGCCACGACGTTGCTTGCGGCGGTGACTCTTCTGCTCGCAGACGCGCAGAATCCGGATTCCCCCCTCGAGGCGAGCGCGCGGTGAGCCGCCGGGCGCTGGTTGTTCGCCTTGACAGCATGGGCGACGTGATCTTGGCCGGCCCCGCCGTGCGAGCGGTCGCCGAGACGCCCGGTATCGACGCCCTCTGGATGCTGTGCGGCCCTGAGGGCGCGGCCGCGGCGGCATTGCTCCCCGGCGTCGACCGCGTCATCACCTGGTCGTGCCCCTGGATCGTCAATTCACCCGGTGCCATCACGGATCAACACATTGATCGGCTGCGGGGACAGCTCACCGAGTTTCGGGCCGACGAGGCGGTCATCCTGACCTCGTTCCATCAGTCGCCCCTTCCACTCGCCTTGATTCTCAGGCTCGCGGGCATCGAGCGAATCAGCGGAGTATCCGTGGACTACGCCGGAAGCCTGCTTGACGTGCGCCTGAGGCCGGGCGAGGACCTCGACGAGGAGCTTCCCGAGGCGCTTCGGGCGCTCGCGATTGTGCGAGCGGCCGGCTTTGCGATCGGGGCATCCGAGCAGGAACGGCTTCGGCTCGTTCCGACGCCCGACGTGAGTCATCTCGTCCTCCCCGGACCGTATGTCGTCGTACACCCGGGCGCGTCGGCCCCGTCGCGGCGGTGGCCGGCGCCACTCGCCGCTGCGGCGGTTCGTGCGCTGACCGAGGATGGCCTCCGGGTGATCGTGACGGGTTCGACGGCCGAACGATCGCTCACCGCCGAGGTGGCCGGAACCGACGGTCTCGACCTCGGCGGTTCGCTCGAACTGCCGCAACTTGCCTCAGTGCTCGCTGGTGCCTCGGTGGTTATCGCGGGAAACACCGGCCCAGCGCATCTCGCCGCGGCGGTCGGCACCCCGGTCGTCAGCCTCTTCTCACCGGTGGTTTCCCCGACGCGCTGGGCCCCGTGGGGGGTTCCCTCTGTCGTCCTCGGCGACCAGGATGCGGCGTGCCGGAACAGCCGAGCACGAGAGTGCCCGATCCCGGGGCATCCGTGTCTTGCCTCGATTGGGGTCGACCAGGTTGTGGAGGCGTGTCACCTCTTGCTCGGTGAACGCTCCCGCGTTGGAGCGGAGGCCGCGGTATGAGAGTCATGGTTTGGCACGTGCACGGCGGCTGGATGGACGCGTTCGTTCGGGGCGATCACGAGTATCTGATCCCCACGATGGAGAATCACGACGCCACCGGGCTCGGCGCAGGCGGGCGGAGCTGGCCAGCGAGTGTCAGGGAACTGACGCCCGGCCAACTGGCCGAGGCGGAGGTCGACGTCGTGGTGCTCCAACGTTTGGAGGAGCTCGAGGCATCCGAAAAGCTGCTCGGGCGGCGACTCGGCCGTGACCTGCCCGCGCTGTTCGTCGAGCACAACGCGCCCCGCGGGGATGTGCCCAACTCGCGCCATCCGCTCGCCGACCGCGACGACCTGACGATCGTTCACGTCACACACTTCAACCGGCTGATGTGGGACTGCGGCTCCACCCATACGACGGTCATCGAGCACGGCGTCCCCGACCCGGGCGAGCTATACCGCGGCGATGCGGCCACCCTCGGGGTCGTCATCAACGAGCCGGTGCGGCGCTGGCGGGTGACGGGATCCGACCTCATCGCGCAATTCGCCGCGGTCGCGCCGGTCGAACTGTTCGGCATGAAGACGGAACTGCTCGTGGGGCGACTCGGCCTTGCCCGCGATCGACTGGTCGTGCGAGGCGACCTGCCGACCGACGAACTGCACGCCAGGCTCTCGGGCTGCCGCGCCTACCTTCACCCGGTGCGCTGGACGTCCCTCGGGTTGGCCCTTCTCGAGGCCATGCACCTCGGGATGCCGGTCGTCGCGCTCGCGACCACCGAGGCGTACCGCGCGGTGCCTCCCGAGGCCGGATTCCTCTCGACCGATCTTGACGAACTCATCGCCGGAGTGCGAATTCTGATGAACGACCCCGCCGAGGCAGCGGCTCGAGGTCGCGCGGCTCGGCTATTCGCGCTTGCCCATTTCGGACTGGACGCCTTCCTCTCCCGGTGGACGACGGCACTCGATGATGCGGTTTCCCGCTCGCTTCGCCCGTCAGCGACCGCGATGACAGCAATGGAAAGGACACGATGATGCGGATTTCCATGGTCTCAGAACACGCCAGCCCGCTCGCCGCCCTAGGCGGTGTCGATGCGGGCGGCCAGAACGTTCACGTTGCCGCCCTCGCCAAAGCCCTCGCCCGCCGGGGCGACGAGGTCACGGTCTACACGCGACGGGATGACCCGTCCCTTCCGACCCGGGTGCGACTCGGTCTCGGTGTGGAAGTCGTTCATATCACCGCGGGACCTGCGCGCGCGGTCCCGAAGGACCAACTGCTGCCATACATGGCTGCCCTTGCCGACGGTCTCCACGCCGACTGGGCAAGATCGCGGCCGGAAATCGTGCACAGCCACTTCTGGATGTCCGGGGTGGCGGCGTTGATCGCAGCCCGTCGCAGCACGCCGGTTCCGCCGGTGGTGCACACCTTTCACGCCCTCGGAGCCGTGAAACGCCGTCATCAGGGAGCGGAGGATACGAGTCCGGCGGAACGGGAATGGCTCGAACCCCGCGTGGGAATGCAGAGCGACGCGATCATTGCCACGTGCTCAGACGAAACCTTCGAGCTCAAGAAAATGGGGGTGCGAGCCAGCGCGATCTCGGTTGTGCCGTGCGGTGTCGACCTCGACCTGTTCGGCGCGATCGGACCTGCCGAGCCACGCGGCCGACGCCATCGCATCATGACCGTAGGCCGACTTGTTCCGCGCAAAGGCGTCGGGCTCGCCATCGAGGCCCTCGCGCAGTTGCGGGCTGAAGGCCTGCACGACGTCGAGCTCGTCATTGTCGGCGGCGCCGGCGACTCGAACGGCTCGGCCGAAGACCCGGAACTTCGTCGACTCATCGGGTTCGCCCGCGCGCTCGGAGTGGACGATCGGGTCATCATCCGCGGCCAGGTGTCCCGCCCGGACATGCCGAAGGTCTTGCGCTCGGCCGACATCGTCGTGTGCGCTCCGTGGTACGAGCCATTCGGAATAGTCCCGCTCGAGGCCATGGCATGCGGGGTGCCCGTCGTTGCCTCCACCGTCGGAGGACTCATCGACACGGTTGTTGACGGCGTGACCGGCGTTCACGTTCCGCCGCGAGATCCGGAGGCGATCGCTTCGGCAGTCGGGGGGTTGCTCAGCGACGAGAGCCGCCGTCGACGGCTCGCCGAAGCCGGCCTGAAGCGGGTGAAGAGGTATTCCTGGGATCGCATCGCGTCCGACACCGCCCGAATCTACCGAACCACCGCCGCTCGGGCCGCCAGTGGTCTGATTTCGGCAACGGGAGGCTCCCGATGACCCTGCCTGAGGTGCTCACCGGTCCGGTTGGAACCATCCCCGGCGCGCTGGGCCACATTGAAGCCCTCCGCCCGGTATTGATCGCACTCGAGACGCACGCGGCGCAACTGGATGATTGGGGACGGCGACTCGCCGATCGGCTCCTGGTCGGCGGGCGACTTCTCGTCGCGGGCAACGGTGGCTCGGCCGCCGAGGCACAACACCTAACCGCCGAATTGCTCGGTCGATTCGACGGCGAGCGCCGACCATTCTCGGCCATCGCGCTGCACGCCGATACGTCGACCATGACGGCTATCGGCAATGACTACGGGTTCGAGCAGGTTTTCTCCCGCC
>JAUZFY010000129.1 GCA_030840185.1 Microbacteriaceae bacterium
AAGCCGTTGTGGACGAGCCACGCCGCGATGTTGTGGAAGCTCTCCGTCGGGTTCTCAAGCCCGTCGACGTACTCCACTCGCTCGTGATGCGCTGCCGTCGCGCCGGCCTTGCCGAGCAGGCTCGCGAATGTCGTGTGCAGCCCGACGTGATCGCCATAGAGAGTATCCGGTCCGAAGCCGACGTGGTCGATTCCCACGAGTTCGAGGCAATACATGAAGTGATCCATGACAGAGAGGATGCTGTGCTTCGGATGCTGGTGGGAGATGGTCGTGTGCGGTGCAGCCGACATCCCGATCACTCCGCCCGTCGCCGCGACCGCCTTGAGGGCATCGTCCGACTTCAGCCTGGGGATGTCCCAGATGGCGCGCGCGCCGGCATGCGTCATAAAGATCGGCTTGTCCGAGGCATCTGCCGCCTCGATGCCAGTCCGGTCGGACGAGTGCGACACGTCGATGGCGAGTCCGAGCTGGTTCATCCGACGGATCGACGCGCGACCAAACTTCGTCAGCCCGAAGTCGTTGGGCTCGGTCAGGCCGGCACCAAGCCCGTTCGAGTCGGAGTATGCGATTCCGATCTGGCGGATGCCGAGTCCGTAGAGCACATCGAGCTTGTCGAGGTCGTTGCCGATCGGCGTCGCCGCCTCGAGCCCGAAGACGAGCCCCACCTTGCCTGAGGCATGGGCGGCGTGGATGTCGTCGACCGTGCGGATCACGACGACATCGCCCTGGTGCGCGATGTCGGCCTGGCGCATTCCGAGGTCGGTGACCACGTCGTCCCACTGCCATGGAGTGTTGCCGGTCACCGTCGCCGTGCCATCCATCATGTTGTCGAACACAACGGTGAGACCGGATGCGGCGAGGCCTTCGAACGCCGTGTGTTGACGGCCCGTGCGGTTGTACGCGGGAGTGTTTGCCATGTCGTTCGGGAAGCGCACCGGATGGTCGTGAAGGCTGATCGTGACGTTATCCGCGAGCAGTTGCTCGGCCCTGTCCACCTCCTCCGGTGTGAAGCCACCCTGGTACGGCGCGACGCGGTCGAACTCCGGGGCAAGCGGGTCGATGGGCAGCCCAAGGTCGCCGCCGAGGTAGTTGTACGAACGGTATCCGCTCATCGTGTCGCTCCCGTCATGACATGGTTTGGGACCAGGGCATGCGGTCCGGACGCGAGTAGGGTCCACAGCTGCTCCCATGCCCGCAGGCCCTCAGGGATGCGCTTCGTGCGCAGGAATTCGTTCGGCGCGTGCAGGTTCTCGTCCGCGGTTGAGAACGAGAAGAACAGTGTCTTCGCCCCCGTCACCTCTTCGAAGAGGGTGGTCGCGGGCAAGGTCCCGGCGATCACCGCCAACAGCACGTCCTCGCCCGGATACACGTGGTTCAAGGCTGCGGTCGCTGCCCGGATGGCGGGGTGGTCCGCATCGATTCGGTATGCGGGCACCCGGGCCTGGTCGACGTTGATCTCGACCTCGATTCCCGGAAGGACGAGCCCTTTCACATGACGTTCGATGGCGGAGACGACGCCCTCCGGGTCCTGCCGTCCGACCAGGCGCGCCGCGATGTGACCCGTCGCGACGTGCGGGATGACGGAATACTTGCCGCCTCCGGTCACGCCCGTGATCTCCAGGGTCGGCCGCTCCCAGAGGCGCTCGAGCGTGCTGAGACCCTTCTCGCCGAACAGCTCGGACACCCCGAGCGACGCCATGTATTCCGCATCATCGAACGGAACCGCCGCGATCTGTGCTCGCCGAACGTCGTCGATGTCGTCGACGCCGTCGTAGAAGCCGTCGACCGCGACGCCGCCGTTGTCATCGTGCAGGCTGGCAAGGATCGTGCTGAGCGCGTGCACGGGGTTGGCGACCGTTCCGCCGAAGCGGCCGGAGTGCAGGTCGCTGTTGGCCCCGTTGGCGACGATGTCGAGGGTCACGAGACCCTTGGATGCGGTCGAGAGGGACGGCTCGCTTGGCCTCCACTGCGCACCGTCCGCGGAGATGACCAGATCGGCGGCGAGTTCCTCGGCGTTGGCGCGAACGTAGCTGGGGAGGCTGGGACTCCCGATCTCCTCCTCGCCCTCGATCAGGAACTTGACGTTGAGCGGCAGTCCGCCACGCTGCGCGATGAACGCCTGCACAAGCTTGAGCACGATGAAGACCGGCCCCTTGTCATCCGTCACGCCTCGCCCGCGCACCACGTCGCCATCCACCGTCATCTCGAACGGGTCGGTGTCCCACTCGTCGCGGCTGCCGGTTGGCTGCACGTCGTAGTGCCCATAGACGAGGATGGTCGGGGCCCCGGGCGCGTTCAGCCAATCGGCCCGAACGAGCGGGAAGCCGTCGGTCTCGACGACCCTGCCGCCGGCAAATTCCAGCTGTCGTGCGACCCAGGCGGCCGCCTCGCGCATGGTCTCCGTGGTAGCGCTGCGGCTGACGCTCGGGATCGCGATGTATTCGGCGAGTTCGTCGAGCAGGACTTCGAGGGGCTCGTATGCCAGCTCGTCGCTCACTTGCGGGCCCACCCGTTCTCGAGCAGGTCGCGAACCTCGAGCACGCCGGCATCCCAGACCTTCTGCATGTCGGCATCCGGCCGGCCATAGTCTCCGCCGTGGCTGCCGTCCGGCGCGAACTCGCGCATCTCGGTACGCGACAGAACCGCAGTGAGCCCACGCGGAAGCGGCGGGATCGAGCCATCCGGGACTTCTGCGCCCTCGACGCGGGTCCACGCGAAGTTCTCCACCCACGCGCCGTGCAGCTGAACATCGGAGAACTCGCTGGCGGCCTTAGCCGTCTGCGGCGCGTTGTACCAGCTGTGGAAGAGCACCTCGACGGGCTTCTCGCGCGGAACGCTCGCCCACTCACGGATCAAGCCGGTGACCGGGGCATTGCCGCCGTGGCCGTTGACCAGAGCGATGCGCCGGAATCCCTGCCCGGCGATGACATCGAGGAGATCACGGATGACCTCGATGTACGTGCTCATGCGCAGGCTCATGCTGCCCGGGTATTCGGTGAAGTACGGGGCCATTCCGAACGGCAGGGCCGGTAGCACCGGGATGCCGAGCGGCTCGGCGGCCTCGACCGCTACCCTCTCGGCGAGGATCGCATCGGTGCCAAGAGAGAGGTAGCCGTGCTGCTCGGTAGATCCCACCGGAAGCACGATCCGGTCGTCGTGCTCGAGGTACTTCTCGATCTGCATCCAGTTGCGGTCGTGTATCTTCACGTGTTTCCTTACCTCTGTGCCGAGTTCTTCGGCCGTTGTTTCTTCTGCGATTGGTTTCGCGGGTGACAGGTGCTTTGGTTCAGGCCGCGACGATTGAGCGGCGGGAGCGTGTTGCCGCCAGGACCGCCGTCCGCGCCATCTCGTTTCCGACGATCATGAGTCCCTCGTCGACGCCCATCCCGGGTTTCGCCAACACTTGGCTCGCCTCACACGCCATCGCGACGTGCGCGGAGACCTGGGCGGAGCGGTCGGTCTCGTTGCAGGTCCCACCGCAGTAGGCCTCGAGCCCAGCTTCCCTGGCCAACAGCAGCGCTTCGATTGTGTCGTTCACTCCCCCGAGATCCGGGGTCTTGACGTGGATGATGTCGGCAGCCCCGGCTTCGACGAAGAGCCGGATGTCCTCAATGGTGTTGCACCATTCGTCGACCGCAATGCGGACCGTGGAGTCACGCGCTCGCAGCTCACGCCGCAACTCCACGTAGCGGGTGATCTGGTCGTCCCGGTTGCCCGCGTCGATCGGGTGTTCGACCGCGAGGTCGTATGGCGCACAGATTTCCCCGAGACCGGCGAGATAGTCGGCGACCGCCGCGACGTCACCCCCGAAGGCCATGCCGATGGTCCCATACGTATCGATGTGAATCCGGGGCTGGTATTGGGGCGAGGGGCGAAGTTCCTCGATGCGATTGACCAGCCACCGGAGGTACTCCTCGAGGACCTCGCCGTGGGAGCCGAGCTTCTCTGCCGTGTTGATCAGGGCATGCGGCAGCACGTCGACCGACTTGAGGATCATCTTGTCCGCATTGAGGTAGCGATCGTCACCCGTCTGCGCGTAGATCGGAACCGGTAACAGGGCAGCTCCCGTCGCGTATTCGTCTCTAATCACTTCCGCCATGCTCAGCTTGCGCGAGGCGGCCACCGCCGCAAGGATCGCCTGGCTGACTCCGTAACGGATGGCCGTGTGCAGTCCGCCCTCCGACGTACGGATCGCGTCGACCTCGGCCGTCAGGTCACGAAATCCGCTGACCGGCCGTCCGAGCAACACCGGGGTGACGAACTCGGCGACATCCTGGGCCGCGCGTTCCGCCGAGAACACGGGATCGCGACCTCCGGCGCCGCTGTACTGCACGGCCGCGCAATCACCGTAGACAACCGATCCGTCGTCGAGCAGCAGCATGACCGAAAGCGCCTCCCCCGGCTGCCGGATCGAGGCAAACCCCGGCGTGAGCGGCTCGCCAACGTAGCGGAATCCGTCGTGTGCTGCGCCCGCACGGATGGCTGCCTGGTCGTCGGCGTAGAATCCGGTGCGCACGGGAACGGTGAGGACGTCGATGATCCTCAGTTCGCCGGCGACCTGGCCCGCGTTTTGCCCGCTCATGCGACGCGCGTGGCGACGAAGGCCGCAAGCTCGTCGAGGTTCTTGACCTCGCAGGTGCGGCGACCTTGCTCGATGTCGTGAATCATTTCCACGACCCGGTCGAAGATGGGGCCCTGGAAGTCCTTGTGCACCTCGTCTACCTCCGTCTTGCGCTTTCGGATCATCAGGTCACGATAGATTCCGCTGTGGCTCTTCGCGCTCTTGCGGTTGAACTCGGCGAGTCGATCGAGCGAGTTGTATAGGTCATCCGGCACGAATCCGTCGAAGCTCTCTACCTTCACAGGCGCCTGCGCGAGAACCTCTTCTGCCAGCGCCACCATCAGCGGCTTATAGGCGTCGCGGGCGAGCGTCTCGGCGATCGGGAGGTCGGAGACGGCTCCTGCCCACATCATCGCGCCGTATACCTCCTTGCCCCAGAGGTAGCCGAGCACGTTGTCCGTCGCCTCCGCGTATGGGAGAGCGTCGGCAAGGTCGCGAACCCGCTGGGTGACAACGCCGCCCCTGATCTCGCCGATCCGGAAGGTGCCGATGTTGCCCTGCATCACCCGCCCGGGCCCCATCACGTCAGCTCCGAAGTTCACGAAGCTGGAGATGACCCGATCGGCGCCGACGGCTTCGATGAGCGCATCTGCCGTCAGGCCGTTCTGCACAGTGAGGACGTAGCCGTCCGGCGAGAGCCGATCACGGAGCAGCG
>JAUZFY010000136.1 GCA_030840185.1 Microbacteriaceae bacterium
GTACGGCGCCCTCCCCCACGCCCCCTACGTGCTCGGGCGCCTCGCTGACGTCGACAGCGTCATCGACCTAGATGTGGAGCACATATTTCCGCTGGCACCGGGCGACGCGTGGAGCGGCGACGGAGTGCGGGAATGGTCCGACTACGGCGAGGACGAGCAAAACAGCCATCGAGCCCTGGCACAGTCGCTCGGCAACCTCACGCTTCTCGAGCAGCGGCTGGCCGAGCGCGCGGCCGACGCGTCGTTCCCGGAGAAGCGCGCGGGCGTTTACGCGAAGAGCGCGATCCCCGCGACCCGCGAACTTATCGACACTCCCGCGTGGGGCACCTCCGCTATCGCCGAGCGCACCGCGCGGCTGACGGCCGACTTCCTGCGGATCTGGGCGCGTCCGGCGACGGTCGGCATCGACGACGATGGACTCACACCGATCCTCGACGCGCAGCGGAGGCGAGGGTGGCCTCGCGGCTGGGAGCGAGAGTTCGAGTACGTCGAATACCGCGGTGAGCACTGGGAGGTCCCCGACGTCAAGTACCTCTTCAACCGGGTGTTCAAACGGCTCTGGGCGGATGCGCGCGACCACGTCGTCGCGTTCAGCGCTCGACGTGGCGGGCCGATTTTTGAGTCGCAGGCCTGGAACGGGCACTGGGATGCGCTAGACGAAACCCACTTCCTCTACATGGGTTGGGACTCGAAGTACATGCTCACCGCCGTCCAGGGCGTTCTGGAGGAATCCGGCCTCGCATCCGAGGTGTTCGTGAAGTACTCCTATACCGGGGAAGCGATGTAGCTCGGGCCACGCTTCCCTTCGGCACACGCCGGCCGACAAGGTCGGGTGTCCGCGCTGCTTCCCACGGCCATCGGGCCCAACATAGCTTCCATTTGGCTATCTCCTGAAGCTAGTCACGCGACGACCGACCGTTGTCGACGTGGTCATCTCCTCCACAAGTCGGCTCCGAAAAGAGTTTTCTACCGTAAAAGTGCGTTTGACCAGCACAAAAGGGATGTCGGTGGTGCCTGTCAGTATTCAGTTGTGAACATCCAAGACGGTGACTCCGAGGCCGAACTGCAGCAGGCAATGGCCCTATTGGCCGTTATGTGCTCCGTGCCGGCCGAGACCCTCGACGATGATCGCCTCCTTTCGAGACTGGAAACGGGTGAGCAACTGGGCCGGTTCGTCGATGCGCTCCGAATTTCGACCGCGGCGGAGGTCGCGGAGCGGTCTCGACATGAACTGGGTACCGCGGGACTGTCGTACCGCATGGGGCAGCGCCGCCCCGGTCACCTCATCGAGCAAATCACTCGGGTTGCACCTTCCGAGGCGGGGCGGCGAATGAGGTTGGGCGCCCTGGTGCGCAATCGGGCTGCGCTCGACGGCACTCCCCTGCCGCCTCTGTATTCGCATGTCGCGGCAGCGCTCTCCCGCGGCGAGATCGCCGCGGATGCCGCCGCGATGATCACACAGAACCTCCAGCAGGCGGCCGAGCGCTGCGCGCCCGACGACCTGTTCGAGGCCGAGCGGTGCCTGGTCGAGCGGGCCCGGGAGGATTCCGCGGACCTGATCGGCATTCAGGCCCGCCTGTGGCGGGACACGCTCGATGCCGACGGTGCTGAGCCTCGTGACGAAGAGCTGCGAATGCGACGCGAGGTCAAGCTCGGGCGTGAACGCAACGGCATGACGCCCCTGTATGGTCAGCTCGACCCGACCGGGGCCGCGAAGTTCCGGGCCATGATCGATTCCTACTCTGCTCCGGGATGTTCGCCCCGTTTTCGGGAGGAATCCGACGACGAACCTCTGCCGGAGACGCGCACTCCGGGGCAACGCAACTGCGACATCCTGCTTGGGGTGATCACCGCCGGCATGTTCGCCGACACGACGATCCCGAGAAGCAAGGCCACCATCGTGCTCACGGTGAGGGCGAGTGACTACATCTCGGGCGCCGGTGTTGCGTGGCTGTCCGGGGTCCAAGAGCCGATCGCGGCCAAGCATGCCCGTGTACTGTCCTGCGACGCCGAGATCCGCCTGATGAGGCTCGGCGATCACGGTGAGATCCTTTCGCTTGGTCCGTCTCGTCGACTTTTCACCCGCGCGCAGCGCTTGGCGTTGACTGTGCGGGACGGCGGATGCATCTGGCCCAACTGCGGCGCTCCCCCGGCCTGGTGTGACGCGCATCACGTCATCGACTGGAGCTGGGGCGGCCCGACCGACGTCAGCAACGGAGTGCTACTCTGCCCGGCGCATCACCACATGCTCCATCACAGCAACTTCAGGCTCGTCATGCGCCATGGAATCCCGCACCTGATTCCGCCCCCGCGCCTCAACCCGTCCGGGCGAGAGTGGCGGGTTGGCCGATCGCGGGTAACCACCGTGCTGAAGCGGTGAGAGACGGCGAGTCACCACCGTGCTGAAGCCGTGAGCAGCGCACGAGGTCGGGTCCCTTAGCGCACCCACTGGTTCACGAAGCGGTGGCCAGTTCGGATACCGTTGAACCATGACGGCCCCGGAAACAGTGCGGAGCGAAGCAGATACTGCGCGCGAAGCGAAAACCTTCTCTGAGCTTGGGCTCAATGACGCAGTGCTCAAGGCGCTGAAGGATGTCGGGTACGAGACTCCGTCGGCCATCCAGGCCGCGACCATCCCTCTGCTGCTCGCCGGGCGAGACGTCGTCGGCCTCGCGCAGACCGGCACGGGGAAGACGGCCGCATTCGCCTTGCCGATTCTTTCGCGCCTCGACGTGTCACAAAAGAGCCCCCAGGCTCTCGTCCTCGCTCCGACCCGCGAGCTCGCGCTGCAGGTCTGCGAAGCGTTCGAGAAATACGCCGCCCACGTGCGCGGCGTCCATGTCTTGCCCGTCTACGGCGGTCAAGGC